>DAOTUR010000334.1:0-14735 GCA_034436915.1 Anaerolineae bacterium | reverse complement strand
TCGCGCCCCTACAAAAGCGCTTTGGCCCTTTAAAAATTCCTTGCCATCAAAAATTGAGCCTCAGAATTTGATTTTGCGTGCCAAAATGATCGCAAAATCGAGACATGCACCATTGGTTAAATAGAAGAACCAGGGGTTTTCAACCCCTGTCTCCCGTGTTGCGGGGTTAAAAACCCCGTTTTGCCTACACAAATAAGAGGTAAATGTAGGGGTGTAGCGTGCTACGCCCAAAAACTCGATGATCTCGATCAAGGGCGCAGCACGCTGCGCCCCTACAAATGCGTATCTGATCTGTGTGATTTTCAGGACACGGCGTGCCGTGTCCCTACAAACCATCATAAATATCTCTCACTCTCATTGTGACATACTCCCCACACCTAAAGGCGGGGGCATCTGCCGTAAACGCCGGAGGCTTGGCTTACGCCAAGACTTCCACCGATTGAGACAGTATGAGATGATGCCCCATCTCATAGACGAGTCTATCAGAAAAAGTGGTTTGTAATGGTGCTGTCACCAGCGGGAAGGAGGGCATATTCATGGCGGAGGCCCCGAAGCGCGGCGACTCGACCACCACCGGATAGCCGTTATACACCGCATCCAGCACGATTTCTTCCACCGTTGCGCCCGTCAAACGATAGTAGATATAGCCCTTCGTCTGCTGATCGCTCATCACCCAACCGTCGCTGGTCGCTGCCAGAAATTGACGTGTCAGCGGAATCATCACGGGAATCTTTGTGCCATCACGCAGCAGCACATAGGCTTCACTCGACTGCATAAAAAACTCAGCCCGATCTGCATGAATAACGAGAATGCCCAGGCCATCAGCCACCCATATCGCTTGATTGATATAGATATTGTCCGGGTTGAAATACACAACAGGCGGCATCTCAGATATCCCAACCTGCGGCGGGGTATAGGTCACGACATTGGGGACAGGCAGCATCCCCACTGCATCAGGGTTATTCGGGAAGGTTGTATCGAGAGTCGTGCGCAGCCTCTCACCCGTACCGAGCTTCTGATCCAGCAGGCTGTACGGGATGATCGCCGCGCTCAGGCTGTCATCCGCTGGATTCCACAACTGCGCCATGCCCTCCAGCGGTGGCTCACAGCCCACGCATGAAGGCATGACGGTTACACCCTGCGGTGTCCAGTCCGAAAACATAATCCCTGGCACAGGCGCGTTGTTGAAGCGAGTCGAATCAAGGCGGCTTCCATCGAGACGGGCCACAACACTTCCTGACGCCAGATCAAAGACGACCAGTTGACCCGCATTGCTCTTGCTGAAGTCATTGCTAAAGTACGATCCCAGGAACTGCGTGCCATCATCGCTGAACTGCCCGCCCATGACGCTGTTCATGGTCGCATCCTGCGGATCGAGCTTGGTACAGCACGCTCCCGTCGCCACATCCGCGACATAAAAGGCACTGGCCGACATATTGTCAGCGGTCATTTCGGTGTGGGCAAAGACCAATTTGGCCCGATCCGGCGACAGCATGTAATTGTAGCCATTTTGTCCGGCAAAGGCGGCCACATCGGACATGTTTGCCCCCGATTGTGTGCCCTCAGCCGTGATATTGTAGAGTGCGCCTGTCTCCGGCTCATAGATGACGACCTCCGGGAAGGGGACAGTGAGTGCAGTAGGTGTCGTATCCTGCGTCGCGGCAGTCTGGACGCTCACGGCCAGCAAGGACAGCACGGCGATTTTTTTCCACAGCATGGGGTTCTCTCCTGACAATCTTTAAAAGCTGCCTTCACTGTAGCACAGGCTGTCCGGCTGATTTATACGCTTCGCCTGTCTTTGTCGCAAAAAGCTCAATGTTTTAACAATGTTTTTCTGTTTTAGCCGCGATATAATGAAAAAATATGTGACATTTTAGTGTGCTATCCTCCTATTTGTAGTGGTCGCGGAAAACATGATCCTGCGCTGTGGCATTGATATGATCGAACATGAGCGCGTGGCACAGGGCATTGAGCGCCTGGGCGAACGCTTCCTGAATCGATTTTTTACAGCGGGTGAGCGCGAAGATTGCCAGGATCATCCCCATCGGCTGGCGGCACGGCTGGCGGCCAAAGAAGCGGTGTCAAAAGCCCTGGGCACGGGCATCGGCGATGTGAGCTGGAAAGAGATTGAAATCCGCGTCAACAATCCTCGGCGGCGGCCTACGCTGCATCTGCATGGGGCGGCGGCGGCGCTGGCGGCAGAGATGGGCCTGCTCTATTGGGATGTCAGCCTGACTCATGCCCGCCAATATGCCTCAGCGGTGGCGGTTGCGATGGGCCAGCCCGCCGTCGAACAGCCCGATCAATCAGTGGAACCATAATCAACCTGAATTTTGGATAGCTCATCAAGACCATTCTTGCCTCATCGCCAGGGACTGAAAGTCCCTGTCTCCCGTGTTGCGGGGTTGAAAACCCCGCAGAAACAGGCCAAAGACGAGTCTGAGAGCGGGACTTTCAGTCCCGCAAAAGGTAAGGCAGGGGTTTTCAACTCCTGACGATCTCGCCCAAAACCTATCCAAAACTGAGGTTAATCATGCATTTTCAGTTGATCCATACCTATCGAGGCCATCAGGACACGATTTGTGCGCTTGCGGCGGTTCCTGGTCACGCGAAGGTGGTGTCGGCCTCACGCGATGGTCTGACCAAAGTGTGGGATTTAAAGCGAGACAGCGTATCGATCCTGCATACAGAATCCGACTGCTATCCAACAGCACTGTCTGTCTTCCCGGCGGGCTTCTTCATGGTCGCTGGCACATCCGATGGAGCGCTGAAGATGTGGAATCTGGAATCGGGCGAGATCGTGCGCCATCTCAACGGTCATCAGGCGATGATCACAAGCCTCGTCATCACACACAGTGGGCGGCAGTTCGTCTCAGCCTCGCAGGATCACAGCCTGCGGATCTGGGATTCCATGACGGCACGGACATTACATATCTGTCAGGACGAGACCGGACACGTCGAGAAGCTTGCCATCACACCTGATGACAGCGTGGTGCTTGGGTGTGTGGCAGGCCCTGAGCGTGATACGGCATCGAGTCACATCAAAGCATGGCAGATCGAAACAGGTGAGGCGATGGCGGATGCTGATTCGCATTATATCGGCGGGCGTGATCTCGCCGTTTTGCGCGATGGGGAGCATATTGTCTCATCATCGGATGACGGAGATATTATCGTGTGGAACCGCACAACAGGCGCACTCAAACATCATCTCAAAACGCATCTCGGCCCCATCGTGATGGCGCTGATGCCGAACGAGAAATCCATCGTCATCGGCACGAGCAAGCCCATTCTGACGCTGTGGCAGATCGACAGCGGAGAAAAACTGTATCAGTTTGATGAGCCTGCCGATCATGTTGTCAGCCTTGCCGTGACGCATAACGGCCTGTATGTGATTGCGGGCTGCCACGATGGATCGCTCAATTTCTATGTGCGGGTGTCATGATGGGACGTGTTCTGAGCTGGGAAGAGGCTGCTATCGAGCGGGAACATCTGCGCCAACAGGGGCGGCAGGTGGTGTTCACCAATGGGCATTTTGATCTGCTGCATGTGGGCCATCTTGACTATCTGGAGAAGGCCCGCGAGTGGGGCGCGGCGCTCTTCGTCGGCGTGAATGGCGATGAAGCGACCACCCATCTCAAAGGCACAGGGCGGCCTCTCGTGCCAGCGCTGGAGCGGGCACGGCTGCTGGCGGCGCTTGTCCCCGTGACAGCGGCCATCATCTTTGAGCAAGAGACGGCCCACGATCTCATCGACGTGTTACGCCCTGATTTTTACGTCAAAGGTGGCGATTACGCGCATAAGCCGCTGCCAGAACGCACCCTGGTAGAGAGCTATGGTGGCCATGTCATCCTGATTGATCTTGTGACGGAACGCAGCACCAGCGCTCTGATTGAGCGGATTCGCCGTTTGCCCTTACAAAACTGATGAAGAGGTGGAACTTCACCCTCACACCCAACCGCTCTCCCATGCAGTGGGAGAGGGGTCGGGGTGAGGGATCATTAGCGGCGCTCTCCAAAATTGAGGTTATTCATGCCTTGACGGGCAGCGCAGCGATGGCCTTCCGAATCGCGTTTGCCAATTCCGGGGTGAAATCGCCGCTGGCCTGCCAGAGAACATGACCTGTTTGATCCAGCAGATAAATGCGAATGGTCTTGGCATCGGGCAGATTGAGAGCCTGCAACACAGCCGCCTGATCCTCGACATAAAAGATGTAGGCCGCCTCGCGCACAGTGGGATCGGTGACAGCCATATTCATGCCACCGCTGACGAGCAGCCGAATCGGGGCGGAGAGATTGGGCAGCGCCGCCAGACTGTAATAGCCCAGATCGGCGCGGTTGGCCGATACCTCCTGAAGCAGCGGCACAAAATCGAGAACCCGGCTTTGCTGCTCGCGGTTAAACGGCATCACAACGAGTTGATACGGCTGCGTGAAGGCGGCGGGGAAGGTGCGCGTCTGGCCCGCGAGATTGGCCCCAGTGATGGTGGGGAGCTGGAGGCACTGCGGCGGCTCACAGGTGGTCTGTACCGATGAGGTGGCGGGCGGGCCGTACACCAAGACAAGGCCAATACTGCCTATCGCCAGCACCAGCAAGCTGACCCCGATTCGGAAACGACGATTTTTCACAGTGATTTCTCCTCTTTTTGACATGCGGTTGATAACCCTCACCCCCGGCCCCTCTCCCGCTTCGCGGCTAGAGGGGTGCAGGACAAGCGCCCCTACATGAATACGTGATATCCGCAAATATATCTCTTCTCTCATGAGTCCGGCTACCAAATTTACGAACAAATTTTCGACCAGATGTACGCCCTTTGCCGCGCACAGCGTGATAAGGTGATGCCAATGATACATCGCACCTTAACAATGGGCGGCGGCGGCGTCCCGGCACTCGCGGGGGTGGTCGGGACAAGGCCGATGCGCTGCATGATGGCCCGCCTGCTCACCAAAAGGCGCGTGAGGGGAGATGAGGTCATCAAAAGCAAGGCAAAGCAAGGAACCGCAAAGGCGCGAAGAGCGCAAAGAGAAGGACAAAAGACAGATGTCCGAGACACATGCACACATCAAAGCGCAGGTGGTGGGCGAAGGACGCATCGGCGGCTACCTCATCTTGTGGGGGACGTCGCAGGCCCGCGATCTACACGGCGAATACTTTACACCACAGACGGAACTCGGCCTGGATTGGTATGACCAGCGCCCGGTTTTGTATCAACACGGCCTGGATGGACAACTCAAGGCCGCTGTGATCGGGCAAATTGATCGGCTGCGGGCAGACGAAACCGGGGTCTGGGCCGAAGCACAACTCGATTTGCGTCAGCGTTATGTGCGGGTGGTGCTGCGACTCGTGGAAAAAGGAGTGCTGCACTGGTCATCGGGGAGTCTGGCGCATCTGGTACAGGTGGGCGCGGATGGCGACATCCAGCGCTGGCCTGTGGTGGAAGGCAGCCTAACGCCCACGCCCGCCGAACCACGCCGAACGGATGTTCAGACCATCAAGAGCGCGTATGGGGCGCTGGGGCTGGATATGACACGGCTGAATTTGCAGGAGGACAAGGCGGGCAAGGCGAGCCCGGACAAGGCGGGCTTGGACAAGGCAGGCTTGGACAAGGCGGGCTTGGACAAGGCAGGCCTTGTCCCTACACAGATCAAAACACATCAGGGAGAAATAAGCATGACAGAGGAATTGAACATCCCGCGCAAGCGTCTCCCCATCGGGGATAGCGCGGAAGCGATCAAGAGCAGCCGTATCACGACCTCCAGCGAGTATGATCGGCTGGCGGCGGTGGATATGCTGCATGGCTATGTGCTGATGCGGGCCGCGAAGGGCTTTCACGGCGTAAGCGAACGCTATGCCAATGCGCTCGCCGACAAGGTGAATCGCGCCGGATTGAGCGCGATCAAAGCGGATGAACTGGCCTACAGCACGCAGAGCGGCTTTGGCGATGAGTGGGTTCCCGATTTGTGGAGCGCCCAGATCTGGCACAAGGCCCGCACCGACAATGTGCTGCTGCCGCAGTTCCCCTCGGTGGAGATGCCGTCCAATCCGTATGAGATTGCGACAGAAGGCATCGACCCGACGGTGACATTTGTGGGCGAATCGAAAGATGAGGCGCATCTGTCGCTCGGCAGCGGCAACCCGATCACGGACAGCAAAATCGGCAGTGGCAAGGTGCAGTTGAACGCCAAGAAGCTGGCGCTGCGCGTCGGGTTCAGCAGCGAATTGATGGAAGACAGCATCATCCCGGTGCTGACGATCTATCGGGAGCAGGCGGTGCGGGCGCTGGCCGATGCGATGGACAACGTCATCCTCAACGGCGACACCAGCACAGGCGCGACGGGCAACGTCAACAGCGACAATGCCACGCCGACAGCCGGGTCGGTGTATCTGGCGACGGACGGCCTGCGGAAACAGCCGCTCGTGACCACCACAGCCAACAGCGTGGACATGGCAAATATCGCGCCGACGCTGGCAAAGCTGCGCGATGTGCGCTTCAAAATGGCGACACGCTATTCCGCCCGCCCGCAGGATTTGGCCTGGGTGGTCGATGGAGGGACGTATGCCAAGCTTTTGAGCCTGCCGGAATTCCTGACGGTGGACAAGGCCGGGCCGCACGCCACCATCCTGACTGGACAAATCGGCTTCATCGACGGTGTAAAGGTGCTCCTGAGCGCCCAGATGCCGCTGACAACAGCCAATGGCAAGGTGGGCGCAAGCAACACACGCGGCACGGCGCTGTGCGTGTATACGCCGGGCTGGTACGTGGGCTACCGCCGCCGCATCAATGTGAGCGTGGATTACCTGCCGTACTATGACAGCTATCAGCTCACCGCGACGGTGCGTCTGGCGTTTGCCAGCATCGATGCGGCTGTGACGAGCGTGCTGTATAACCTGGCAGTTTAATACCCCTCCCCAACCCCTCCCCGCTTCGCAAGGAGGGGCTTGATAGGGCAGATGGGGCATGAGCGATAAGCCGCTTGTGCCCTGTTTGCGTTGGGAGTGCGGGGCGGAGGGAAGGCGTCAGAGAAGGAGAGAGGGAAGATTGGTATGCTTGGGAAAACGAGTCTATCGGATGAGGAGTCATTTTACGAGACAGTTCACGCGCTTGTGCGGTGTCATCGTTTTGCTGCTGGGGATTATTCAGATCACACAGGCACAGTCTGCAATTTCTTATACCTATCGCTGGAATGCAGACGGATCACGTATGGTCATGTCTGTGATGCATGATCCATCCTTCGTCGTCACTGTATACCATGCCGAGTGGCAACCCTTGGCCTCACGCTCGTTGCCCTGCTGTGGCTTTTCAATTAGCCCTGATGGAAGAAGTGTTCTCATCAATAGTGATCCCTCCGAAATTCTGGACATCGACACCTTGCAACCGTTACGCATCCTGTCGAGCGGGGTCGGCTATGCACAATGGGGTGCAGATGGCAGTGAACTAGCGTCATTTTATTCGGGGCCACCAGGTCGGATGACGTTTTACAGTGCCGTGGATGGGCGGTTACTGCGAGAGTTTACGCGGGAAACATCAGCCGTTTGGGGATGGCGTGATGCGCCAATGTGGAGTCCCAATGGCTCGTATTTTATCGCATTTTTTCACGATCAAGTGGTTTTTCTTGATGCGACCACAGGGAAAGAGATCAGTCGTTACACACTTGATGGTGATATCAACGTTTTGAGTTGGAGTGCCGACAGCATCCTTGACGCCAGCGCCCGCTTTCGTCGCGGATATCCGCAGGTCAAAGGCGCGCCGGCTGCTGTGTGGATCAATCCACCCATGTCGAGAGAGAGTCTCTCTTAAACATTTTCACCAGGTTGTCTTATCACTCTTGACACATACCGGAACGCAACTAGCCATCGCCACAGCGACCCAAGATTTGAGAATCTATGATGTATTCAGAGGTGAGAATATCATTTCTAAGCATCGAATAAAGGGATTCCCCCTCCACGGTGGCATCTCCTATATGGACTGGAGCCCAGATGGAACGCGGCTTGCAGCGATAAAGTATGAAACACAGTTTGTGTCTAATACAGAGCAGCATATCAGCATGTCTGAGCATGATAGCTTTCTCGTTATTCTAGACGCAAAGACGCTGGAAGAGGTAGCTCAATTAACCGAGCCTGTTCACAATGCGATGGACCCATTTTTATGGTCACCGGATGGTGGGCGCATTGCTATTTTGCATCCTGATAAAATCGAGGTAATTGATGCACAAACTGGGGCTTCTCTAGAGCAGGTTGCGACAGAAAACTATAATTTGAACGCTGCTTGGAGTCCTTTCGGAGGGCGTTTGGCAATCGCAGAAGTATCGGATCAGACTGTTACTCAACAAGCCTCAAATTCAAACGCCCAAGAGATACAATTTGTTGTCCCCGCCCCCTCTCCTGCCTTGCTCGACAGCATTGAGGGGAAGTGTGTGCCTGCAAAAATGATCTCCAAGCTGCCTGTTGCGGAGACGCTCACGGCCAATGCCTCCAATACAACGGCGTATGTTGCAGCGGTGAAGGCCGATCAGACCATTCCTGAAGGCTGCGCGGCAGATCTGATCGCAGTTGCACAGGCATTGCAAGCAGCGCAGAAGAAATAGCCATCCCTCACCCCAAATACGCCGTCATGACGCGGGCGTCGTGCAGCAGATCCGGCGCGAGGCCCGCAATCGTGATCGTACCCGCCTCCATGACATAGCCGCGTGCCGCCGTTTGCAGCGCCAACTGTGCATTCTGCTCCACCAGCAGGATCCTCGTGCCGCTCTCGTTCAACTGGCGGATGATGCGGAAAATCTCGCGCACGATGATCGGCGCAAGCCCCAGGCTCGGCTCATCGAGCAGCAGCAGTTTGGGGCGGCTCATCAGGGCGCGGGCGATGGCGAGCATCTGCTGTTCGCCGCCGCTGAGCGTGCCTGCCATCTGCGTGCGGCGCTCGGCCAGACGCGGGAACAGACTCAGCATCTCGGCCAGATCGCGGCGAATGGCGGTGCTATCACTGCGGGTATACGCGCCCAATTCCAGGTTGTCCTGCACGCTCAGGCGGGCGAGGACGCGGCGGCCCTCCGGCACATGGGCGATGCCCAGGCGCACGATTTCATCGGGACGGCGCGAGGCAATATCCTGGCCCTGATACAAAATCTGCCCGGCGCGAATTTTGATGATGTGCGAGATGGCCCGCAGCGTCGTGCTCTTGCCTGCGCCGTTTGCGCCGATCAGTGTGACGATTTCGCCCGCATTGACCGTGAGCGAGATGTTTTGCAGCGCCTGGATCGCGCCATACGACACGCTGAGATTGCGAATATCGAGGGCGGGCATCTCAGAGGGGGCAAGGGCGGACGCAGCAGGCCGCGTCCCTACATCATCATGGAACATCATTATTCTCCCAGGTAGGCTTCGATCACGGCGGGGTTGCGCTGCACAGCGGCGGGATGGCCGAGGGCGATCAACTGGCCGAAGTTCAACACGGCGATGCGATCACACAGGCCCATCACCAGCGGCACATGATGCTCAATCAGCACAATCGTCAGCTTGAATTGATCACGGATCTGGCGGATGAAATCACTCAGGCCCGCTTTTTCGTTGGCATTCATGCCCGCCCCCGGCTCATCGAGCAGGAGGAGATGCGGCTTGAGAGCGAGGGCGCGGGCGATCTCCAGGCGGCGCTGATCGCCATACGAGAAATTTTTGGCCTTCTCGTCGGCGCGATCCGCCATATGGACAAGCGCCAGCAGATCGAGCGCGGTCTGGCGCGTGAGCGCTTCCTCGCGGCGGGCCGAGGCCAGGCCCAGGACGCTCGCCAGGATAGTGCTGTGGGTGTGGATGTGCTGCGCCACCATGACGTTTTCCAGCGCCGAGAGATTGGGGAAGAGGCGAATATTCTGGAAGGTGCGGGCAATGCCTTTGCGGGCGATGACGTGCGGACGTGCGCCCGTCAGATTTTCGCCGCGCAGGGTGAGCCGCCCGCTGGTGGGCGGCGTAAGGCCCGTGATGAGATTAAACAGCGTGGTCTTGCCTGCGCCGTTCGGCCCGATCAGGCCAAAAATCTCGCCTTCGCGCACCGAGAAGGACACGCCATCGACAGCCGACAAACCGCCAAAGCGTTTTTCCAATTTTTCCGCAAACATTAAATCGGCAGATGTGCCTGTGTCGAGCGGGTGAGAGTGGTTGAGGATCGCGCTCATGACTCACGCTCGTTTCTTTTCATGCGCCGCTGCCACAGATCGGGCGTGATCAGCCCCTGCGGGAAGAAGATCGTGCTGAGGACGATCAGGCTGCCGTAAATGATCAGGCGGCCATCGGTCAGGAACTGGGCCGCGAATTTGGGCAACCAGGGCTGTGTCGCCAGCGCTCGCAGAACTTCCGGCAGGGCCGTGAGCATCAGCCCGCCGAGCACTGGGCCGATGAAGGTGCGCGAGCCGCCGATGATGACGAAGGCCAGATACAAAATGCTGGCATCGAACGTCCCCTGGCGGGCATTCCAGGTGTTGAGGAAGTGGGCGCTGATGGCACCAACCGCCCCGGCCAGCATCGCACCCATGACGAACGAGAGCACTTTGTTGTTGGTGGGATTGATGCCCATCGCGGCGGCGGCCAGTTCATCTTCGCGCAGGGCGGCGAAGGCCCGCCCCACACGGCTGCGCTCCAATTGATAGATGAAGAACATCATGAACAGCAGCATCGGGCCGCTGACGAGGATGTAGGAGAATTTGCTGCTGAAGGGCTGCGGAATATCGAAGATGCCAATGGCTTTGCCCGTGATATCGAGATTGAGCGAGAGCACGCGCAGCACCTCGACAAAGGCAATTGTGGCGAGGGCCAGATAGACGCCGCGCAGTCGCAGCGCCGGGACGCCGATGAGGAGGGCGAGCAGGCCGCTTGCGCCCGCTGCCAGGATCATCTCGATCACCAGGGCCAGCAGCGGATAGGTCGCGCCTTTATCGACTTTCCATATGGTCGTCGAAAGCACCGCCGCAATATAGCCGCCCAATGCATAGAAGCCGGGGCTGGCGAGAGACAACTGTCCCGTCATCAGCGGCAGATACAGCGACAGGGCCAGCAGCGCCGCAAACGTCATTGAGACCAGCAAAAAGCCGTAAGTTGAGATGAAGCTGTCCATATTGGGCTATACCTTCTGTACCAGGGTTCGGCCCAGGATGCCCTGCGGACGCAGGATGAGCACAATAAACAGTACGACGAAGGCCACCGCATCTTTGAATTGAGAGGGGACAAACGCCTCTGCCATACCGATAACCAGCCCGCCCACCACCGCGCCGGGAATATTGCCCAGGCCGCCCAGGACGATGACCGCCAGCCCTTTCAGCCCAAAGGAGATGCCAAAATACGGCCCGGTGATGCCGACGCTCATGGCGACGAGCGTGCCTGCAATGCCGCCGATAAAGCCACTGACGAAGAATGTAATCCAGATGAGGCGATCCGTATTGATGCCCAGTAAATTGGCGGTGGTGGCATCTTCGGCCACAGCGCGGAGGGCCTTGCCTGTGCGCGTGTAATTGATGAAATAGGTGAGCACGACCAGAATCACCATCGACACGATGAAGATGACGATTTGCACCGTCCGCAGCACCAGCGGCTGGCCGGGGACACTCAAATTGATGGAGACGGGCAGTCCGCCCAGAATCACATTGCTGGGGTAGCTGTAGGCTTCTGCGCCGACAAGATATTGAATCAGGTTGACCAGCGCCACCGCCACGCCCAGGCTCGATACCAATGTGAGCAGCGAATCTGCGCCGCGCATCCGCAGCGGACGAAACGCCACGCGCTCGATCAGGATGTTCACGAGGCCCGCCAGCACACCGCCGCCGATGACCGCCGCCAGGAAGGGCAGGCCAAACGGCAGACGCTGCTGCGCCAGTAGGCCGTTAAATCCCACCGGGCTGCCCAGGAGCATATACGTAAAATACGCGCCGAGCGTGAAGACCGCCCCATGTGCAAAATTGATGATGCCCAGGATCGAAAACACGAGCGTGTAACCGAGCGCAAAGATCGCGTACACGCTGCCTATCGCCAGTCCATTGACGATCTGCTGAAAGATGAGGGTGGCTTGCATGGGGTGTTTCTCTGCCTCGACGCCTGTGAGAAGTGGGGCGGGACGCCATGAACGCCCGAAGGGTTGACCCGCATCCAGCCCCGCGCCCGTTTATGGGAGAGGGCTGAATGAGAGGGGATGCAGTCGCTTCTCAAGCCTGTTATGCACATCTTGTTTGGCCCTTCCCCCAGCCTCTCTCCCACTGCGTGGTAGAGGGGAGCAAAACCGGGCAAGATCATTCTTTTGTCTTCAAACGATCTCTCGCAGGCTATGCTCCTCCTCGCCCCTTGTGGGAGAGGAGGTTGGGAGGTGAGGGGTTAACTGCTTAACAGTTTCTAGCGGATGAAGACGAACTGACCGGATTGACCGTCGGCATTCATCTTGATCTGCGCGACATAATACTGTGCCTGCACGATTTCGCCCGTCGGGGTGAAGGAGATCGGGCCGAGCGGCGTGTCGTAGCCGCCTGCCAGAATCGACAGGTTCAGCAGCTTGCGCTGTGTCGCCAGATCGAGCGTATCCAGCTTGACGATGTTATCGAGGCGTATGAGGGCGTCCACGAAGACCTGAACGCCTGTAAAGGCCTGGGCGCTGAACTGAGGCGGCTCTTTGCCCTGTTCGGCCTTGTAGAGATCGCGGAAGGCTGTATTGATATCGCTCTCGGCGGCATAGCTATACGCCTGGGCGATGATAAGACCGTCACACTGGGCCTGACACACCGGGTAAATGTTGGCGGTGTTGAGGCCGTTGCCGCCGATGATCAAGCCGGTGTAGCCAAATTCGCGCAGTTGACGCACGAGGTTGCCGCCATCCGCTGCCAGCCCGGACACAATCGCCAACTGCGGATTGAGGGCTGTGGCTGCCGTGATCTGGGCGCTGAAATCAGTGTCGGTGGTCTGGAACGTTTGCACGCTGACAAGATTCAGGCCGAGCGACTTGACGGTATCCTGGAAGGTGTTCGTCTCAGAGCTGGCGAAGGCGTCGTTCTGGGCGTAGAAGACAACGACATCCTTGATATTCGGGTCGATGTCCAGCGCGGCTCTGACAGCATTGGGCGCAACAACGGCCACAGGCGCACTCACACGGGCGATAAAATCGCCAATATCGGGGATGCCTTTGGCGGTATTGGACGGAGCCAGCACAGGAACACCCGCTGTCTCAGCCAGCGGATCGGACGCAAACGCCTGCTGCGACAGCGTGGGGCCGACAATGCCAAGCACGTCCGCCGCGATGACGGTCTGGAAGGCATTGATCGCGCCTGCTTCATCCCCGGCGGTGTCCTGGATGACGAGTTCTATTGGGCGGCCATTGATGCCGCCTTTGTCATTGAAATATTTTTCGGCAATCTTGGCCCCGATCACCTGTTCCTGGCCGAGCAGCGCTACATTGCTCGTCTGGGCGACAGCGACCCCAATTTTGATCGGCGCGGCATCCTGCCCCTGAACAAAGGCGACGGACAGCGCGGCAACCACAGCAAGACTTACTAAACCAAGCATTTTACGACGAAGCATCATGATCATCCTTTTAAACATTTTTGACTTCCAAAACGGGAAAAGGCCCAACAACGGACTCTCACGATTATAGCGTGGGGAAAATAGAGCGCAACAAAGATTGACATATCGCAGCAGCGGGGAGGCGTTGGGAGGATGAGTCAACTCGCGTTATACTCAAAATGGGGATAAAGTGCGGTTTCAGCCCTTTGAAAAGGAGCAATTTATGACCTTTTAAAGTATATGATGAAAGATATGCGTTGAGAGCATGAGGATGCTGTGCCTTAAAACAATAAAATTATACTAAAATAGAGAACACATTTGCGGTATTTGTGATACACTCAAGACTCAAGTTTATTGTAAAGGATACCATCATGACAGCATCAGCTTTTGTCGATACCAAACTCTTTGCGGAAAAACTGAAGATAAGCGAAGACGAGGCCCGTCAAATGTTGAGTCTGCCTTCTATTGAAACAAAAACGCCTGTATCGCAATATACAGGGCTATACATCTATCAAAATAATATAAGCATATATCACGATGATTTTATAACGAGTAGATTATTGGCGGATAATAGCGTTGATCTTATTGTAACATCTCCCCCTTACAATGTTGGTATTGATTACAGTACGCATGATGACAGTCATGGATATAACGACTATCTTGATTTTTCGCGGCTTTGGCTCACGCAAGCATATCGTGTAAGCCGTTCCGATGGACGTATGTGCCTTAATATCCCTCTTGATAAAAATAAAGGGGGGCAACAAAGCGTATATGCTGATCTAACGCGAATTGCCAAAGACATAGGTTGGCAATATCAATCAACTATTGTCTGGAATGAGGGGAATATTTCGAGAAGAACAGCATGGGGATCTTGGATGAGTGCATCAGCCCCATTTGTTATTGCCCCTGTAGAAATGATTGTTGTCTTATATAAAAACAAGTGGAAGAAGCTAAATAAAGGGAAAAGTGATGTTACAAGAGATGAGTTTATGGCTTGGACAAATGGCATGTGGACATTTAACGGCGAGAGTAAAAAACGCATTGGACATCCTGCCCCTTTCCCGCACGAACTCCCCCGTCGTTGTATTAAACTTTTTAGTTATAATGGAGATACAATCCTTGACCCCTTCTCTGGAAGCAGCACAACACTTTTAGAAGCATCTGCTAATGAACGTGTTGGGGTTGGATTTGACATCGCGTTGGAGTATTGTGAGC
>DAOTUR010000333.1:0-4727 GCA_034436915.1 Anaerolineae bacterium | reverse complement strand
ATAGGTCAGGATACCGTTCGGCGTCAGAGGACAGAGGGGCGACGGGCTTATCTACATCACCGAGTTTGTCTCGAAGGGGTTTGGCCGCCTTCATGTCACCCCTGTCCACGATATGATCTTCATCATACCTGCTTTTATGATACAAGGGGTTTGGCGTGCCAAACCCTCCAAATTTCCATAACAGCCTATACTATGCTGTTTTGCAGGCTGAAAAATGTGAGCAGCGCCAGCACCAGCACAACGACAACGATAATCACCAGAAATAGCGCCACTCGTTCGCCATGTTGGGCGCGGCGAATGCGAGGAGGCGCTGCCGCAGGAGCGGAGCGCGATGGGATCGTGATCGGCGTCGAACGTCTGACCTGTTCTGCAAAATCATGGGCAAGATCGGCAATGCTGGCATAGCGGGCCTGGGGTTCAGGGTGAACAGCCCGCTGCAAAATGGCGGTATAAGGGGCGAAGGTAGGATTTTTCTCCAGAAAGCGGAACGGTGCGCCATTGGTTTGATCACACGCATCGACATAGCGGCTGTTCAGGCACATCTCAAACAGAGTGATACCCAGAGAATAGACATCTGAGCAGGGCGTTGATGAGTCACCTTTCAGGATTTCGGGAGCCGCATACTCTTTTGTCCCCACAAAGCGGCGAGTCCGTGTGCGTGTAAGGTCATGATCGACAGCGATGCCAAAATCGGTCAGGAAGAAGTTTCCGTCCTGCGCCTTGATGATATTGCTCGGCTTGATATCCCGATGGCTGACCCTGCGGCCATGCGCATAGGCCAGTGCCGAGCCAATTTGATCGAGAAAGACCGAGATTTCCTTCAGACTGAATTGATAACGACGTTCAAAAATGAGTTTTTTCAGGTCTTCGCCAGGAATATAGAACATGGTGAAATAGAATGTGCCATTGGGGAGGGTGCCTTCATCGAGGATATGCACAATATGGCGGTGCTCTTCCAGGCGGCGCATAATCTCGATCTCGCGGCGGAAGCGCTGAGTCACCGACTCATCATGGGCACATTCCGGCTTAATTGTCTTCAAAGCCACCGGACGTTGAGCCGTGAGATCATGTACCCGATACACAATCCCCATACCACCTCGGCCCAGTTCCTGATCGAGGCGATAACGCGGCGGTAACGATAAAGCAGACACAGCCCCTCTTTTCACTCGTATAGAGAACGGAAAAGACCGCAAAGAAACGTCATTTTCATCATTCGACAGGGCGCGTTGTGCCGCGCCCAAATTATATTCAATTGATACCCCTATATATCATATCGATATAAAACGATTATAGATGAGGGAATTGAACACGAAATTGAAAGACTGTGTCGCCCAACTGGATTTGATCCATATGCTGGAGAATCTGCTGCCGATTGACCGGATAGGTATTGATGATCGCCGAATTCTTCTTCTCTGGCGTCAGTTCCATCCAGGTAAAATCTGTTCCATCCCAGCGCAGTTCAGCATGGGTACGCGATGCCGTGAGGCCCAGAACCTGGATATCAACCGCATCCCCGCGTCCAACAATATAGTTTTTCTCCCACAATACATACTCTTTGCGTCCGGGCACGCCGTTGGCAATCACCGACAGCGTGGCCCTGGGACGGGGCGGCGCGGGCGGAATGACAGGCAGCGGCACATTTTTCTGGGTGGCGCGGCGCACCAGCGTCAGGGCAGAGAGCATGAGGATAAAAACGAGAATCAGCGCCGCGAAGATCAAAATGTTGAAGGGATCTTGATTGCCGAGAAGAATTTCAATCGGGAGTTCTTTGACATTGGTATTGCCACGCATGTCTTTGGCTTCGACATCAATGATGTAGGCTCCCGGCGCAAGCCCAGAGGTATCCCAGACATACTCATACAACTGCGCTGTCCCGGCCTGATCAGGAGCGACCTGAGCGGTGGCCTCGACTGTCGCATCGATTGTAGCCGCTGCGGATTGAACAGGCACTGGATTTCCCAGGTCTTGCCCATTCAGATGCAGCAGGATATGACTCACGCCATAGCTGCTGTCAACGCGGATCAGCAGGCGTGTATCTGAGGCCGCAACATAGGTGGCAGTTGTGAGGCCCATATCGGGGACTGAGGGATTGACGAATTGCAGCATCAGCGGGCTGTGGACAACAAAATGCACCTGCTGTTCCCCGCGATTGCCATAGGCATCCACAACGGAAATTTTTACGTCATAATCACCACCCACCTTGTCCGCCAGCGCCCAGATAAACGTCGGGTCATCCTGTCCGCTGCCCGTCCCCAGGGCCGTTGTGCTGCGGATCAGCGGGCCGCGCTCTAAGGTATAGGTGGCTTGAACATCGCGGGCGGGGCGGCCATCAGCATAGGTAATTTGCGGCTCAAAACGAATCTCCCCCGTAAAAATCTCCCCCTCACTGATGCGGGGAAATTTGACGATCAAGGGGCGGGCTGTGCCTTTGACCTCTGGCCCATCAACGCGGAACTGCGATCCATTCATATCCACCGTCAGCGTGAGATGGTAGGCGGTATCCAGCGCGGGCAGCGCTGAATGCAGCGTC
This sequence comes from Anaerolineae bacterium, assembly GCA_034436915.1. Taxonomy (GTDB): domain Bacteria; phylum Chloroflexota; class Anaerolineae; order Aggregatilineales; family Phototrophicaceae; genus JALHOR01. The sequence goes on along the minus strand of DAOTUR010000333.1, from coordinate 2,197 downwards.
AGCACATACTCATGCTTGAGGAATTCGGTCATATCCTGCGTGAGACGATCAAAATTGTCATCCATCTCGCGTTGAAGATAGGTGAAGCCATTCGTGGTGTTGGCGAATTGATCGAGCACCTCACGGCGGGCATCGTTATAGCCGATCATGTACAGCGGCGTGTTGAGCGTATTCGCCAGTTGAATCGTCTGAGTCGGGAGTGCGCCGCCCTGGGGGTCTTGCACATCCGTCATGACGATCACGGCACTGCGCGAGGTTGTATCGGTGACACTGCTCAGGACATTGACGGCCACACTCACGCCATCATAAAAATGATTGCTGCGTCCCCGCACGATCTCAAGCAGATCAATCGCGCTGAGTGCGCCGTCATGATCGGCTTTGAGAGGAAAGACCACATTCGCGCCCTGATCGGATTGGGTGACAATGGCAACAGCGTCATTCGGATCCAGATTTCCGATCAAGTCGAGGGCTGTTTTCTTCTGCTTGTCCAGAAAATCATTGGTGTTGCTCGCTGTCAGATCGAAGCACAGGACGAGATTCAACCTGCGATTGGTATTGGCTTGGTTTTCAAGGCGCTCAATGCTGATAAAGGTCGGGGTTGTGCTGCCATCGCCCAGGGTCGCTTGGAGATTGTCCGGCATAATGGGCAGCATACGCCCATTCAGGCGGTTGAGCACGCTGAAATACACTTTGATCTCAGGATAGGCGCTGCTGTCGGCGTTATAGATGCGGACATGCACCGGATTTTGTGGCGGAGCGGGCGTAGGAGTGTCCTGGGCGACGGCGCTGACGCCATGCACCAGGAGAAGGCTGACGAGTCCTCGCCATAATGTCCGCCGCATATTCAAAGCTCTCACGCCACCATCCCTTAGCCTTGCAATGTAGATAAGCCTTGCCACTCACGCCAATGACGCTCCATGCGCTGAGAAAATCAGGTGTACCTTGCCAACGTGCAGCCGATCTCCATGTTTCAAAATATACGTCTGGCGCTGCACCATAAGCTGACCGTTGTACTGAATGGGATGATGAGCCGAATAATTGTGCAGCACATACGTCCCGGAGGTCTCCCAGATCATCCCTTGCCGCCGCGAGATCGCCCGATCCTGCGCCAGCACAATATCATTGCGCTTGCTGCGCCCCAGGCTGGTTTGTCCCTTCATCAGGCGATAGGGCGTGTGCGTCATCTCATCGAACAGGATGCCCTCCGCATAGGCTCGCTGCGGGAACAGATTGGCCTGATACACAGGCTTCCCTCCCTCTTTCAGGGCATCGATTTGCGCCTGCGTCAGATAAGGATCGTGTTCACCGTGCCGATACACACCGTGTCCGCCTTCGCTGCCCATCATGCCCCAGTAAATCCATATATAACTGCCCACAATCACCCAGATGAGCACCATCATCACCAGACCGAGAGCGGCGCTGAACTGCGCGTCCGGGCGCAGAGGATTGACGCGCAGGGTCGGATTGAGAGCCGCCCGCACCCCAAGCAGGAAGGTTGGCAGAAAGAGAAAAAACGTGAGTGCTGTGCTCAGACGCCACCAGCGGGCGGGCAGCAGACGCAGATCGCTGTCATTGAACAACCAGATCACGGGGACAGCCGTCAGGAAGAGAATGACCGCCCACCCACCAAAGGCCCGCAGCCAGTGAAAGTAGAAATTTACAAATCCGTCCACCGTCTCTAGCCTTGCTGCTGCGCGGGCAGCACAGCGAGAGAAATCTGGCGAATCCAGCCCTCGCGCCCATCAAAGAGACGGACATTCCACCACAGCGCCCCATTCACCGATACGGGCGCTGATGCGATCAAAACCGCCTCCGTCGCTGTCTCTACAATCGACACTCTGTCAGGATCATTGGGCGTCAGACGCATCGGCAGACAGGCCGATGTGCTATCCCGAACGATGAGCGGTTGATTGAGCGGCCATGTGCGAGGCTCTTCCATCGTTGTGCCGCTGGTCGAAGGAATAAAGAGCAGGGCCGCACCCTGCTCTTCGGGCGGCAGACTGCGCGCCGGAACTAAATCCTCACTCCTCATCCACCCCCCTCCGGCGCTGCCATCGTTGGGCTTAACCAAATAGAAGGTCTGATTTTGGCCGTTTGTTGTGAGCGTGTAGGAGGGCTGGCCCTGGCGCAGAATCGCCACCACCTTATGGGCAGGCAGCATATAGGTGGCATTCGCTCCCACCGAGGCGTACACAGG
>DAOTUR010000332.1:0-1508 GCA_034436915.1 Anaerolineae bacterium | reverse complement strand
CAGTCGGATGGCGGCGTGATGCGGGCCGACGCGGTGCGCGAACGGGCGGTGCAAACGGCCTTGAGCGGGCCAGCGGCGGGCGTGCTGGGCGCGTATCATCTGGCGCAGTTGGCGGGCTTCGATCAGATTCTGACATTGGATATGGGCGGCACATCGACGGATGTGGCGCTGTGTGCGGGCCATTTGCCGCTCTCACCGCACGCTCAGATTGACGGTCTGCCGCTGCGGATTCGTCTGCTGGATATTGAGACCGTCGGGGCGGGCGGCGGCAGCCTCGTGCGCGTGGATGCGGGCGGTGTGCTGCGCGTGGGGCCGCAAAGCGCGGGCGCTGCGCCGGGGCCGATGGTGTATGGACGCGGCGGTACACAGCTCACTGTGAGCGATGCCAATGCGCTGCTAGGCCGCCTCGATCCCGATCATTTTCTGGGCGGCGAGATGCACCTGTCGCTCGATTCGGCGCGGGCGGCCTTAGAGATGCTGGCACAGCAGATCAAGCAGACTGCGCTGGCGGCGGCCCAGGGCATCGTCGATATTGCCAATGCCACGATTGAGCGGGCCGTGCGACGCGTGTCGGTGGCGCGGGGGCATGATCCGCGTTTGTTTACGCTGGTGGCCTTTGGTGGGGCCGGGCCGCTCCATGCCTGTGCGATTGCGGCGCGGCTGGACATCCCGCGTGTGCTGATTCCGGCTATGCCCGGCGTGTTGTGTGCGCTTGGCCTGCTGGTGGCGGATGTCATGGTCGAGCGGCGGCTGCCTGTGCTGAGTACGGTCAATCGCACGCTGCTGGCGCAGTTGCGGGCGGCGCAGGCCGAACTGCTGGCCTCCGGGCGCGATGCTCTGCGCGACGAGGGCATCGCGGATGACAAAATGCGCTTTACGATGTTTCTGGAAATGCGCTATGCGGGCCAGGCCCATGAGCTGACTGTGCCATTCAATGCTGATCCGGTCTCGGCCTTCCATGAGCTGCATCGCCAGACCTACGGCCATGCCTTTGAGCAGCGGCCCATTGAGATCATCACTATGCGCTTGCAGGCGCTGGGGGAGCGCGACAAGCCTCTCCTCTCGCCGCAGCCCAGTGGCCCCGCCGATGCTGCCCCCGCCCGCCTGAAAGACGTATCGCTTGCCAATGGCGATACGCTGACGGTGTATGCGCGAGATCGCTTGCAACCGGGGATGCAGTTCAGTGGGGCGGCGCTGGTGGTGCAAACCGACGCCACAACCTATCTGCCGATGGGCTGGCAGGCATCAGTCGATGGCTACGGCAATCTGATTCTCATGCCCGAAAAAGCGATTGAACCCCAGAGGACGCAAAAGGCGCAGAAGAAAAGCTGAATTCAAAATCGGGATCGTAGGGGCACAGCGTGCTGCGCCCAATAGAAGAATATCCTCAGAAGCCGTTTGATAATGGAATTTGTAATCTCAAAACAGGGTCATCATGCTGTTTTTGAGCCATCGTCTTGATCGTAACGCCCTGTTTGGTCTTTTGTAGGGGCACGATGCATCGTGCC
>DAOTUR010000331.1:0-4686 GCA_034436915.1 Anaerolineae bacterium | reverse complement strand
TTGGCTCCCAAGCCGCCTGTTTAATCGTTCACCGCAGAGTTCGGAACTGGTGAGGCATTCCGAAGTGCCTATCTATTCGTCTCTAACGGAGCCTTTTCAGGCCAAGTCTGGTAAGCACTGAGGCTAAAGCTCCTCCCTTCAGGGATGGGGATGCTTACGGCGCTAATCCTCGGCTTTATCGGTTTTCGATGGTGCGGTTGGCGGTGTAAAAGTCGGCATAGGGGTGGGGCGAATGAGCAGATCGGCCAGATTCGGCAGCACGATCACATTACCCTGTTTGCCCGCCAGCTTGACGAGCGCCTCCATCTCCTGCATCCGCATGACCGCCGGATTCTCAGTGAGGATTTTTGCGGTGTTGGCCCGCGCCCGCGCAGACGCGACTTCATGCCGCGCACGGATCAGATCAGCACGTCCGGCACGATCCGCCTCCACCTCCTGCATGAAAACATCGCGTACACGGCCCGGCAGCACAATATCGCGGATGCCGACGCGCTTGAGTTCGACGCCGTATTCCCAGGCTTGCGGCGCAACCGTGTTCTTGAGTTCGTCGCTGAGTTCGTTGCGGGCTTCAAGGATTTGTTCGGTATCGCGTGAGGCAATCGCGCTGCGGAGAGCCAACTGCAAATCCTGATACAGTTGATCCGAGTAGCTTTCAACCGTGTTGACGGCCAGCACCGGGTCTTTGACAACATATTTGGCGATAAGGCTGAGACGCACCGCAACTTTATCAGCGGTGAGAATCTCCTGTCCATTCAGGACTTCGCTGACGATGCGGAGGCTGACCTTCTCAACCTTGACCTCATCGTTCCACAGGAAGCGGTAGCGGCCCGGCTTAAGCAGGCTGACGAAGCGGCCTTCGCGGTAGAGCAGGGCTGACTCATAATCGTAGATGATGACTTCGCGCTGTAAGCCGAACAAAACAGGTTTGAGTTCTTCTGCCATGTCGCCGCTCCCATGTTGTTGATAAAGCCCAGGCTCAATTTTCGTTTCCAAGACGGAGTGAGCACGGTGTCATACGCTACTCTGGGGGAAGATTGGTTAACGCTCGGCACGTCTCACTGCGAAACCGTGAGGGATGGCCGGGCGGGTATCCCCAATCGTGCAAGCCCATTTGGGGTATTTACACTCAACCAGAGCACGCCCTGGTTTGTGTCAGACGATGTGATCACTCAGCTTGGAACGTATGGTACCCCCGTACCCCGGTACGGGGGTACCAGAAGACTCAAACGCGGAACATACGATCTGATTCAGAGTATGCCGCTCACCTTCTATGCACTTAGAATAACACACATGTTCTAGAAAGACAAGCTGAATAACACGATTGTAACCTTGTCGGAATCGGTCATACAGGGGTGTAATGGTGGAGGATATTCCTCGCCATTGCAATTAATGACGGAAATGCCGCACGCCCGTAAAGATCATTGACAAGCCCGCTTTGTTGGCGGCTTCGATGATCTGAGCATCGCGGATTGAGCCGCCTGGCTGAATCACGGCGGTGATACCTGCGCGGGCAGCGGCTTCGATGCCATCGGGGAAGGGGAAGAAGGCATCCGAGGCCAGCACAGCGCCGCGTGCGCGATCTCCCGCTTTTTTCACGGCCAATTCCACCGAATCGACGCGGCTGGAGAGGCCGCCGCCCACGCCAACTGTGTAATTGAGCTGGGTGAGGACAATCGCGTTCGATTTGACATGCTGCACCGTATTCCAGGCGAAGCGCATGGCGTCAAGTTCGTCGGGCGTGGGCGGGCGTTCTGTCACGACGCGCAAAGATGTGCCTTCCGGGTCGCCCATGTCATAGCGCTGAATCAGCAGGCCGTTCATGACGCTGCGAATTTCCAGGCTGGAGCCATCGAATGGCTGAGACAACTGGAGCAGGCGGCAGTTCTGGCGCTTCTCCAGCAGCGTTGAGAGGGCCGCCGCATTGAAATCAGGCGCGGCAATCGCCTCCACGAACAATGATCCTAGGGCCGCGACAAACGACTCATCCACCGTGCGATTGACTGCAATTACTCCGCCATACGCCGACACCGGGTCAGATTCCAGCGCAAAGGGATAGGCGGCAGTGATCGATTTGCCGCGTGCCACGCCGCACGGGTTGAGATGCTTGACGATGACAACCGTTGGATTGCTGTAGCTGCTCACCGCCCGCCATGCCGCATCCAGATCGAGGATATTGTTGTAGGACAACTGCTTGCCGCCGAACTGCTTGCCGCCCAGCGGGGCCGTCTGCGTCTGGCGGCTGTAATAAGAGGCGGATTGATGCGGATTCTCGCCATAGCGCAGCGATTCCACCGCATGGACGTTCAATGAGAGATGATCAGGCAGGGTGATGTCGTCCGTCATTGAGGGGTCGGGCATAGTGTCGCCCGCAAGATAGGCATGAATGGCCGTATCGTAATCGCGGGTATGCCCAAACGCTTTGACGGCCAACTGCCGCCGCAGCGCGAGATCGACCTCACCCGTTTTTTTGAGAATTTCGATGACGCGGTCATAATCAGCCGGATCACACAGCGGCACAACGCGCAAAAAATTCTTGGCCGAGGCCCGCAACAGGGTCACACCGCCAATATCAATCTGCTCAATCGCATCTTGCAGGGCAATCCCCGGCTGTGCGATGGTTTGCTGAAACGGATACAAATTGGATACCACCAGATTGATTGGAGCATAGCCATGACGATTTAATTCCTCCATATCATCAGCCCGATCCCGTGCCAGAATGCCCGCATGGATGGCGGGATGCAGCGTTTTCACCCGCCCGCCGAGCATTTCGGGCAGTCCGGTGACTTTATTCAGCGCCGTGACCGGGATGCCCGCCTCTTGCAACGCGATTTCTGTCTTGCCGCTGGCGACCAATTCCCATCCCATGTCATACAGGGCCTTCGCCAATTCGACCAGACCTGTTTTGTCATACACACTCAAGAGCGCACGCGGCATGAACAGCCTCCTTCGATGATTTCTTGCAAACGATTAAGCACGGGCGCTCATTATACCGTCTCTATCTCATCTCTCCATCATGGAGGTATGCAAAAATAAAAAAGTTCTAAATGTCATGTCTTCATTGTGATTTTCATCACAATTAGTGCTATACTCACAATATATTGTGAAAATTTGCACAGATAGAATGGAGAAGCATCCAATGGCACAGAAACCGCAAATCATCATCATTGGGGCCGGGTTTGGTGGGCTGCTGGCCGCGCAAACGCTGGCAAAGGCCGATGTCGAAGTCACCATCATTGATCGCAATAACTTCCACACCTTCACGCCGCTGCTGTATCAGGTGGCGACCTGTGCGCTGGATGCCAGCTCTGTCGCCTATCCGGTGCGTTCGATCTTCCGTGACAATCACAATGTGCATTTCATGCTTGGTGATGTGACTGAGATCGATCATGAGGGACGTTCGGTGACAATCAAAGCCGGGGAGACGAGCTACCAGAAATGGTATGACTATCTCATCTTCGCAGTGGGCAGTGTGACGAACTATTTTGGCAGCAAGAGTGCCGAAGAGGTCGCCTTCGGCCTTAAGAGCGCTGCGGATGCCATTCGCCTGCGCCATCACATTTTGCGCTGCTTTGAACGGGCAGCCTGGGCCTCGGACGAGCAGGAGCGCGATGCTCTGACGACGCTCGTGGCCGTGGGCGGCGGGCCTGTGGGCCTAGAAACGGCCGGGGCGCTGCATGAGTTGTATAACTATGTCCTCAAGCAGGAGTATGATGATCGCTCACCCCGTCTGCGGGCGCGGGTGATCCTGCTGGAAGCGACGGATAAGCTGCTGGCCGCCTATCCGGCCTCGCTGCAAAAATCAGCCGCGAAGCAGTTGGAGTCGCTCGGCGTGGAAGTCCTGTTCAACTCGATGGTGGAGAAAGTCGAACCGGACAGCATCACGCTCAAGGACGGGCGCGTGATCCGCACGCACACGCTGGTCTGGTCTGCCGGTGTGAAAGCGTCGCCGCTGGTGGAAAAATTGGACGTCACGCTTAATCCCAAATCGGCGCGTGTGCCTGTTGAGCCAACGATGCAGGTGATTGGTCGTCCGCACATTTATGCCATTGGCGATGTGGCCCATCTGCTCGATAAGAAGGGTCAGCCGTATCCGATGCTCATTCCTGCCGCGATGCAGCAGGGCGAGCTGGCAGGCAAGAATATTCTGCGCGAACTTGCCAATCAGCCGCTGATGAACTTCCACTATAACGACAAAGGCACGATGGCGACGATTGGTCGGCGGCGGGCGGTAGCGTGGCTGTACTACAAAATCGAATTGTCGGGCTTCCTAGCGTGGATAGTGTGGCTGGTGTTCCACCTGATTTCGCTGCTTGGGTTCCGCAACCGTGTGGTGACGTTCGCCAGTTGGGTGTGGAACTATTTCACCTATGATCGCTCGGTGCGGATCATCATGGACAGCGAAGTCACGCCGCGAGACAATCCCGCGACCCATAGAGTCCCCGATCCCGCGCCGCAGGATGTGGTCGTGGCAAAGGCGTAATGTAACCCCTCACCACCTAACCTCCTCTCCCACAATAGGGCGAGGAGGAGCACCCGACCTCTCCCACGCAGTGGGAGAGGGGTGGGGGCTTTCAGTAGGGACACGGCCTGCCGTGTCCGGACGAGGCGGGCCTCGTCCCTACAATTGAATGGGATATTTGATGTGTGTTGCTTTGGTTGCGAAAAAACCTACTCCTGAAAGAGGAT
>DAOTUR010000330.1:0-7827 GCA_034436915.1 Anaerolineae bacterium | reverse complement strand
GGGGTGTGTTTAACAAACGTGCAACGAGCCGCCAATTGATTAATGGACTATAAGCTACAGAGAGACCACTGGGTTTTAGGCTCTTTGACGCGCGAGAATGAGACGCGAGAATGCTGATTCTCATGCGTTTTATGTCTGACCATGGCCTCAAACCATGCCAAAACAAGCCCTGAACACCTTTAAATAACGCATGAGAATAAATTCAACAGGACTCCAGTATTCCAAATATATCTCGACCACTGGCTCAATGCTTTCTTCCAAGGAGGTAAAAGTGGGCAACCTTAACATTCCTCAGCAGGGAATATGGCACTTTATCCGCTAAAGATGGTTGGTACTGGATAGGAAGACCGTTGTCACTTATCTCTCGTTAATCAATTGGCGGCTCGTTGCACGTTTGTTAAACACACCCCAAGGAGGAGGGGTTGCTGCTTCCGGGGCCAGGCCATCTGAGTACGCTCATGCGCGTGCGTGGCAGCAAAGCCCGATTGTGGCGTCTGACCCTTCAGGCGCTCGGATACGAGAGTTAAACCGACGCAAGCCCTTCTCATGCGGAAGGGCTTTTTTGCAGCATTTTGCCTCACCTGCCTCACCTGCCTCATGTGCCTCAGGCTGAGGCAGTGTCTTTTTCAAAATTGACAAAAAAACACCTGTATCAAAAAACGATGCGAAAGCACACAAAGCAGGGGTGAGGCAGGTGAGGCGCTTGAGGCAGATGATTGAGAACACGCAAAAAAGAGAGGCTGAGTTGTATTTGCGAGGGTGAGGCACTTGAGGCAGTATGCAGCAGCATGGGTATGTCTGTGCGATGCGGAGGCTAAGCGAAGGTTAAGCATAGTGTATTCTTGTTGACAATATTTTGACATCTGGTATCCTCATGCTCATATTAATTCTGTGGGGGAGTGCAGTTATGGTGCGGCGGACACAACAGCGTTTGTAACTGCTCAGGCAGGCATAAAGGGGCGACCCAGCAAGGCATCATACAAGGCGGCAAGCACATGTGATTGATGTTTATGGCAGTAAAAACGCCCCGGCGCTCGGCCCAACGCCGCCGCCCAGTGCGCCTACCCTGGTCGTTCCCGCCCCCTTGAATGCCGCCTCCAACTGGTGGGGCGTGGCAAGTGGCCCGCGTGGGACACCCTATGCGACGGGCGCAGGCGCGAGCATCAACAACGGTGTGAGCTATGCCCCCATTTTGGGGGCGCGGCCCGGCTGCGCCACGCCGTCCCCGACTCCCACCGCCACCCGCACGCCGACGGCGACCTTCACACCATCACGCACCCCGACGCTCACCCTTACTCGTACCCCGCCGGCTGTCGCCAGCCTCGTGCTAGTCAATGCGGTAACCACCGCCACCCTAAACCCCATCAGCGCCGTCACCACGCCCACCGCCCGCGCCCTGCCCACGAATGTTACGGCTGTCGTTCAGGCCAATGCCACGATGTTGGGCAGTGGCGGCGTCGGCTTCTCCGTCACGGGTACCCAATCGGCCATTTTCTTTGATTCCGTGCCGCCGTATCAGTCGCCGCCGCTGAGCTATGGCCGTTCCGTGATCATTGTTGCGCCGTACTATCAACCGGGTGTTGGAACGCCGGGCGCGACGCGGGTTGCCTATGTCAATCTGGCAACGCTGACGCCTTCACTCACGCCAACAGCGACGCGCACCCCGACGGCCACAGCGACGCCGACAGCCACCTTGACACCGTTACCGACGCTGACATTCACACCCAGTCCAACCCTGACGCTAACACCCACAGCCAATAGCTGCACAGGCTTTGCGGCGCAATCCCTCGATGCCAATGGCAACCCGCTACCGCTCAATGGCGATGAATGTGTGCCTGCCACGCCCTATATCGTGGCGATGTATCTGGTTGATATCAATGGCACGCCTCTTGCCGCCCTGACGCCTGTCCCTTACCCCTTTGCAAACCCCACTCCAACCGCTGTCAGGCTGAATGCAGCAAATCCAGCTTACGCCGCCGCGACGGCGGGGGTGAAATTGCAGGTTGAACTGGCAAACGTCACGCCGCAGCCCATATCTGGCAATGAACGAGTTGTGTTTTTTACCAATCAGATGTATCTCAGTGATGCCCTTGAACCCTATCAAAGCCTTTTGATGCAACTGACGGCATCGCCTCATACCGCCTACGCTTATCCTATGATTGCCGAAACCCCTTATGATGCTGTAGGGGCGAATGTCCAGTTGGTGACGGAGTGTGCTTTTGTCGCTCTGGGCGGTGTTAAAAGAGGATATTTAGCCCCTATCCCCAACAACCCAGCGAGCAACCTTTTTGATAAATCTTCTACTTGGCAATACATCGCAGATCAGCAATTTACAGATTATGTGCAAAATCAATGGTATCGAATCATTCGTGCAGAAGTCATTGGCAACCCTTCACAGTTCACCACGTATGACGGTGGTTGGAATTGGGTGAAAAGAACAGATTTGGGGGCTGTGGCTGCACCTTTCTCAAATGGCGATGTGCTTCCAATTGCGACTCAATACGCTATCACCCCTCATCCTTGGAACAGTTTTAATGAGACGACAGGGGTTTTTGAAGCATGGCCGTTGGATGTCACTCAAATATGTGCTACTACTACTTTAAAAGAGGTGCATGCTTTGGGCTTTGGAAATAATGCAAGTTATCCGCGTAATACCCATCATGGGGTTGACCTATTCGTGCCTGATGTGGTTAACCCCTCCGATCCACCAGAAGTGAGCGTTTTTTCTATGGGGCCAGGCATTGTCGTTGGTGTTGGTATTGGCAGCAACACAGTCTTCTCTCATAAAATATGGGGCGGAGATACACAAATGAGCGACAATAGCGTGGAAACCCCCGGCTATTCCGTCATTATCCGTCATGGGCATTTCTACGTCCTTTATGGGCATCTAAAAGAAATCGACAAAAATATATGGGTCGGCAAAAATGTTAACGTAGAGACTGTGCTGGGGAAACTTGGTAAGTATTTTACGCGCCATCTGCATGTTGAGGTACACAGTTACGGCACAAGTATTGCTTCAAGCCTGCTACCACAGTTTGCCAGTCTTTTCGATGTGACTGGGATCATTCCCTATGGTGATTTACAAGGTGGACAAATTGTAGCGCCTTATCATTACGATCTGATGCAGTTTCTACCTAACCTTATAGGCTATGATGTGGCTCAAAATGGCAATCAAAGTTTCCGTGAGCGCATGAATATTCTTACACTTGCTACTGATCCAGAAGAACAATTCGCCGATGTCATTCTTCAATCAGGATGCACTATTAAGTATCGCACAGCGGATTATTACGAAGTTGTAGAGACAGTGGACGTTGCTGGTTACGGCTACAGAGGCTTTGATGCTTACGGCAATCCTATTAGGCTTTTGCCATCGCCCTTGATCGAAACAACCAGTCCTTGAAACAGCGGAGGTCAATCATGACTTATCAACTTTCTGCAGTAGTTCGCTTCTGTTTGATTGTGTATGTTTTCGGTGGCATTTTGAGCCAATCCCAAGCCCAAACGGTTGAAATTTCTGCTCCACTCATTGAAACGGCAGGTGAAATAACCAACGTTTACTGGACACCTGACAGCCAACACGTTCTTTTGTGGGAAAGTCTTGTCATTTCAGACCGTGATGAGTCAGCATGGTATAACGTCTCGCTAAATCAGAATCAAACGTGGCGGTTGACAGAAGTCAGTGTCGATCAGGCACAGTCAGCGATGCTTTCAGAGACTTTGGAGCAAGCCTCTCAAGCAATACGCCCAGATGTTGAAACGGGGAACGCTGATAACGGTGAAGGTCTGGTCATTGCTTCGCCAAACCCCAATTATTTTGTTTACGTGGGGGAATGGCAGAAGATGGGCGAAGGGACGTTCGAGGGGGGTGAAGCGTTTTATGCGTATCCACTGATTTTAGTAGACGTGGGTCGGAACCAATCAATAGTTGTCCCGAACGTCTATATTTGGAGTGTGCAAAACGCGAACCGAGATTATCAGATCAATTGGAGCGCTGATGGTACAGCATTTACTGTTTCTACAGTATCAAACTTTGCTGCCGAGAATATACATTACGTGACAGGTTATGCCAAAGCCCTAGATGACATTTCCACCGTTAAACTTACAGATGTCATTCCTTACGGGATTACCTACAATCTTGCCAGCTTATCGACTGACGGAAGCCAAGTTATTCTTGAAGGTATCGTTTATACGCCTGAAAGCGTCTCCAGCAATCTGCTTATTTGGAATGCAGATCATCCAGAGACAATACACATTTTAACAGAAGGTGATTGGATCAAAGGTCTATCCTTTGATCAAAACGAGACGCACATCCTGTTCATTGGAAAAAAAGGTCTGCAAAAAATCAATATTCAAACTCGTGAAATTATCCTACTTGATGCAACACTCAATTCCAATACGGTTTCTAGGGCTTGGTTCTCGCCTGATCGTGAGCATATCGCAATGATTAGGAATGAGGGAGATGTTGCAAAACTTTTCATTACAGATATACCCTGAGTAAATCTGACGGCGGGACGCCAACCGGCGTCCCCCATCTGCTACCCTAAATACGCCTTCTTCACCCGCTCATCGCCTGGTGTTGCCCTCAATCTTGATCGCGCCCACCTCCAGCACATAGCCGCGTGTGGCCGTTTGCAGCGACAGCCGTCCTTATGCTTCTAGTGGTAATGGTCAAGGCCGACTTGCGGAATGCGATCCTGCTGCGGGGGCGCAAGCGACTCCAGTACCTGCCCGTGTTCCTGTTTATTTAGTACGAGATGCCTGTGTATGGCAATTCACAGAACCAAACTTAACAGCAGGCATCCCCACAACGAGCGTTTTCATACGATTTGCGGCAGATCAGTCTACTCTGACTGTAGGTCAAAATTGCAGAGGCCCTATTGCCAACGGGGATTTGGAAATTGTCCTGACACATTTGATTCTTGATGGCATCCAAATTCCTGAGAAACCAGGAGAAGTCCCTCAATTTTTTCAAGCAGGATCTCAGCTTGGTTCTTTGTGCTTAAGCGCTGAGGCTTACCCTGCAAATTGTGGTGTAGCAGGTCTTGAGATTCCTACTCACCTTGCTTTTCAACTTAGACGCTACCCTTCGGGAGGATATCAACAAGCACCAAACGATTTACTGGGCTACTTGGGAAAAATGGGCTGTCTTTACGACGATTGGGCTTCGACGAACAGCGCTAATCAGCAGATTAACGCACAACCCCAAAATCCTGCATCTGCTTTGAGAGCCTGTGGACAATGACACAAGGAGATTTATCAATGAAAACAGTGAAATTATACGTCATCGTGCTGTTGGGAGTACTGTTTGCAGGTCAGGTGTTGGCGCAATCTGATCATTATCTGCCTGCTTACCTTGAAATCTCTGATGTCCCAACGTTGGTTATCACTGATTCTGCTAATTCCCCTTCACCCACTTCTCGCTACCCTATTCCTGTGCCTTCCGAATGGATGTCCGCAGGAAGAACGACGCTAAATCCTTACACCAAATCTGAACTATGGATAGCGAGAATATTATGGGCACCAGGAGAAAAGAATACCAATGTAAATGCGATACAAATTCTCAATCTAACCACTGGATCCGGGAGAACTTTTGTCCTTAGGAGTTTCGATACAGAAAATCTGCCGATGTTTCTTTGGTCGCTGAATGGACGCTATCTAGCGATCAGAGCCAGCATTGATACTCCCGATCTTGATCTCTATATCTATTCGTTGGAAAACGAGAGCCTTATCAACCTCACCGGTGATTCCTCTCGTCAGATGGATTTTTCCTGGTCTGCCGATGGATCACGCCTTACAGTGTTTACAACAGCATGTAGAACCTCTGAACCGCTAGTAACTTGCGAGCAAGCGTACAGCCTTCTAGAGGTCTATGATGTTCAGGGACATATACGCACCCATCAATTGGATCTTTCGGCTTTCGTTGCATCAGGGACACAAGCTTGTCAACCCGCGTTCTCGCAGAGTGCCATTGCCTTCACGTCCTATTGCAATTCGCTCAACAGTGCTGATAGTTTATTAGACAGTGATGTCTATGTATGGTATCCAGATGAGAACGTTGTGCAACAGGTGACGACGCTGGGCGAGCAGATAGATTATCCCAAAGAGGGTTTTTACAGCGTCTATGATTACGTCTGGCTGAGCGACGGAACACTGCTCGTGGGGGCAGATTATCGCATCATCTCTTCGAACCCGCGTGAAGGCCATCAACTCCTGTCCTACACACCCGATGGAGCCATACAAGTTTTGTCAGAGACACTCGGGGCGGGTTTTAGCGTCAATCCCGTCACGAACGAACTGCTCTTGAGCACCCGTTCGCCTGAGTTTCTCATCAATCCTGAAATTGATAATCCACCCATTCAGACTTACCAAACGGCTGTCGAAATGCTGCAAAATGGCATAGATGCACGACCTCTTGCGGATGTCGCGTCTGAGATGACGACGCCCAGTGTTACGACAATGCCGCTTGTCTGGTCACCTGACGGAAAGACTGCCTATGCGCTTGTCGTTGAAACATCCGAAGATGGATACTCAAGCGAGACAGGCGAAATTGCGTTTTTTGATGCAGCGACAGGCACAACACAATATTTTATACCACCCTCCGGTGCTGATGAGCGCAACATCATCCCGCTTGGATGGGTTTCAGCAGAGGCTGTTCGCTGATCCCGCTGGTTGTGTCACCAATCTCATCGCAGTGGCTGAGGCATTGCAGGCCGAGCAAGAAAGTCGCTAATTTTCTTCACGCACGATCTCACAGAGCGCACCTTCGGGTGCGTTTTGCATTGATAGACTGTTATGTCGGAGCATGATTGAATCCTGTTCAACCTCTTATGAAGTGTTGTCACTCCGACAGCGGACAGTAAAAAAGCCAGCTTGTTAGGCTGGCCCTGAAGTAGATGTTCGGCCACATTAGGCGTGAGTGCTTTCAGGATTTGCAATGGGACCGCCATATTTCAACGAGCCTTCGATGTAGGCGCGTTTGGCGTCTTCGATCATGGCGTCCAAGTCCTCGCGCTTTTCAGCGTGAGTCATCAGACCCGGAGACCACTAATGACAATGATACACCAAATGAGAGTCTTGAAGACGATTTGCTTTCTGGCTTGGATCATTATCTTCTGCTGTATTCCTAACTCTAAAGTTTGGGCACAAGAAGAGATTTTTACAGCGGTGGCTTGGAGTCCTGATGGACAAACGCTTGCTATTGGCGGAAGCAACGGGACAGAAGGAATCATCCTTGTACAAGGAATATTGGAAAATTCTGTCAAGCGAAATACGATAGCAGGTGAGGTTACTCGCACAAGCTGGAGCCCTGATGGGTTACGTTTAGCCGTACGATTTAATCCAGAGGGAGTAGGCTCTAAAATCGTTATCTGGGATGCTGAACTATCAAAAATACTCATTACTACCGAGCAGTTCGGGATCTCAGGTTTTTACTCTCTATTAGAGTGGTCTCCTGATGGCAAGCACATTGCTGTTGATACAGGCGCATCAGTAGATATCTTCGATACTTCTACAGGTGCTTTGACAGTGACACTGTATGATAATAGTCGGTTTGGGAATGCAGGTCCCGTACAATTTGAGTGGGGCTTAGATAGCCAGTCAATTTACGTTCTATACGATATCAGTGTGAAAGAAGAGGTTGTTGTATGGGATGTTGGAACGGCAACTGTGATTCAAGCATTTGATATTGCTGAACAAGCCGTCAATTTTGCACTAAGGACGCGTTTAAAAACAAGTCCGTAGAGTTCTAGGAGAGATGGTGTAGTTCCACTGAGGGCAGAGGGCATGAAAACGGATGTGCAATGAGGCCATATCGGAATCGGACACAGT
>DAOTUR010000329.1:0-5927 GCA_034436915.1 Anaerolineae bacterium | reverse complement strand
TCAGCCTGTTTAATCGTTCACCGCAGAGTTCGGAACTGGAAGGTCATCCCGAAGTGCCTATGTATTCGCCCCTAACGGAGGCTCTGACATCAAGCCTGAGTCTGGTCAACCTGAGCATTGTTCATGCTCCCGGCTTGAGCCGGGGGTCGTTGACGCTATATCCCTCGCTGGTGATAATAATCGATCATCTGATCAAGCGTTGTATCAAGTGAGGTGGTGGCTTCCCATTTCACCATCTGCCGTGTCTTCTCGATTCCTGGCACACGGCGGCGAAAATCCTCAAAGCCATCATCGTCATACGCCTCATTATACGGGATCAGGCGAATCTCGGACGTGCTGCCTGAGCGCTCTTTGACACGTTCGGCCAATTGGCGGATGGTGACTTCTTCCTGACTGCCGATGTTGAATACCTGTCCCACCGCCGCCTCTGCTTGTGACAGCGCGATAATGCCCTGCACGGCGTCTTTGACATTGCAAAAACAGCGCTGCTGCTCGCCATCGCCATACACCTGGATCGGCTCATTCTTGAGCGCCCACTGCATGAAGCGCGGCACAACCATGCCATACTGTCCCTGCTGGCGCGGCCCGATGGTGTTGAAGAGGCGAAACAGCACCACAGGCAGCCCAAATTCGGCATGATAGGCGAAGCCGAGAAATTCATCGATGGCTTTGCTGGCGGCATAGCTCCAGCGGCTGCGGAGCGAGGGACCGAGGCGCGTATCATCGTCCTCATTGAAGGGGAACGACACGCCTTTGCCGTACACCTCGGAGGTCGAGGCGATGAGGACTTTTTTGTGGTAGCGCTGCGCGGCATCCAGCACCGCCTCTGTGCCGCCAATATTGACTTTAATCGTGCTGACGGGCTGCTGCAAGATGCGCTGCACCCCGACCATCGCGGCCAGATGAAACACCACATCGCATTCGCTCATCCAGCGATCCAGCACCAGCGCATGACGCACATCCTCCACCACGAGGCGGGCCTGTGCGCCGAGCAGGGGCGCGACATTCTCGCGGTTGCCTGTGCTGAGATTGTCGAGCAGCGTCACGGTATAACCTTGTGCGAGCAGGGCTTCGGCCAGATGACTGCCGATAAAGCCTGCGCCGCCTGTAATGAGGGCATGGGTCATAAAAAGTCTCCTGGGCGTCATATTACCGAACTTGCGTGATGCACACAAGAGAGATGACAGGAGACATTAGGAAAACCGTGTTGGTGGCATATGTGTCGCTACGATAATAAGAGAAGGGAACGTTGTTGTAGGGACGCGGCAGGCCGCGTCCACAAATTCGGACAAGGCGGGCCTTGTCCCTACGACAAATGGGTATGACATGTCATGCCCCTACAGAAGTATCCCCCTATGCCGCCTCATTCCACCTGATCTGAATATTGATGGCCTGTCATGACCCATGTAGAATAGCTCTGACTATTGGCCTGACACAAAGGAGGATCATCATGAAAACATCTCACCAGACACTTTCACGGCTGTTTCGCGTCTTGCCTGTCAGCAGCGCGATCCGCTTTCTGATCCCCCATTACACGGCTGATTTGTCTATGTGAGGAAACCTCTGTGAGTTCCCGAAGCAAAAAGTTTTTTTCATACTATAAACCCTATCTGGGCTGGCTGTTAGCCGATCTGATGTGTGCCTTCATCGTCTCGGCGATTACCCTTCTTCTCCCCCTGTGTACGCAGTACATCACCAAGACTATCCTTGCGGCCCGTCCCCCCGATGCGCTCAATCAAATCTATGCGATGGGCGTGATCATGGTCATGCTGCTGATCCTTCATACGCTGTGCAACTCGTTCGTCGACTATCAGGGACATATGATGGGGACGCTGATGGAACGTGATATTCGCAGCGAACTCTTTGACCATTATCAAAAACTATCGTTTCGTTTTTACGATGAGCGGAAAACGGGCGAGTTGATGTCACGACTCACACATGATTTGTTTGCGATTTCCGAGTTATATCATCATGGCCCCGAAGAGATCCTGATTGCACTCTTGAAGTTTGGCGGTGCATTTGTGATTTTGTTTAGCATTAACGTCGCACTGACGCAGATCTTGCTGTTCTTTATGCCGATCATGGCGATTTATGCTCTCTATTTCAATCGACGCATGAATGCGACCTTCCTGAGAAGCAAGGAGAGAATGGGCAGCGTCAATGCACAGGTTGAAGATACCCTGTCAGGCATTCGAGCCGTCAAGTCATTTACAAACGAAGACCTCGAAAAAAAGAAATTCGCTGCGGAAAACGCTCGTTTTGTAAACAGCAGACGAGATGATTACAGAAATGAGGCGTACTTTTACGAAGGGATGATGGCATTCTCGCAACTTATGACCATCGCTGTGATCATCTTTGGGGGTGCGGCCATTGTCACTGCATCTCTGGATTTAGCCGATTTGATCACCTACTTGTTATTCGTTGCGATCCTCATCGAGCCGATTCAGAAATTTGCGAATCTCGCCCGGTTGTATCAGGAAGGCATCACGGGATTCAGCCGCTTCATGGAGATCATGGAGATTGAACCTGATATTCAGGACTCGCCCGATGCGATGGATGTGCCACATGTTCAGGGGCAGATCGAATTTAAGGATGTCAGCTTCAAGTACAGAGACGATGAGGGTGACATTTTAAAGCATCTCTCGCTCACGATAAACGTTGGCGAGTATGTGGCGTTCGTCGGGTCGTCGGGCGTCGGCAAAACAACCCTGTGTTCGCTCATCCCACGTTTTTACGACGTGACAGCAGGCGAAATACAGATCGATGGGATCGATACACGACAGATTTGCCTGCGCTCCTTACGGCAGAACATCGGCATCGTGCAGCAGGATGTGTATCTGTTTGCGGGCACAGTGGCCGACAATATCCGCTATGGCCAGCCCGATGCCCGTGATGACGAGATCATTGAGGCCGCCAAAAACGCCAATGCCCACGATTTCATCATGGCGCTGCCACACGGCTATGCGTCGGAGATTGGTCAGCGCGGCGTCAAACTGTCCGGCGGGCAGAAGCAGCGGCTGAGTATCGCCCGCGTCTTCCTGAAGAATCCGCCCATCATCATTTTTGATGAGGCGACCAGCTCGCTGGACAATGAGAGCGAAAAGGCTGTACAGGAGTCATTGGAGCGGCTGGCGCATCAGCGCACAACGCTCGTCATCGCCCATCGGCTCTCCACGATTCGCAACGCTCAGCGGATTATTGTGCTGACGGATCAGGGGATTGACGAGCAGGGGACGCACGATGAACTCATCGCACGGGGTGGGACATACGCCAATCTCTATCACATGCAGCCCAGCCTCTAAATTATCCGATCTTGTGGACACGGCAGGCCGTGTCCCTCCGACAATATCCTTCATCCGAACGATCAAGGTAGTAGGGACGAGGCCCGCCTCGTCCACCCCCCAAACCAACAATCAATCCTAAAAGGGTAACACCCAGACCACAGAGATGCCCTTCGGGAACGCACATATAGGCAACCTGCGTATCATATTTTCGTTACATCCACGTTTTGCCGTAATGATTCACCTATCCATGCGACGAAGGCTCTTGTAGGGGCGCGATGCATCGCGCCCACGCCAAATCCCCTACAAATCACCAGGGCACGATCCATCGTGCCCCTACAAACCCACGATTCTCACGGATAGGTGAATCATTACGTTTTGCCGTATTGGTTGGTTCAGTGAGGGCCAATGACAGATACATCAATCATACGAATCGTGTTATCTATCGATACGATACAAGGTCTTAAGGTTTACATTTGGTTTGATTGAGGTAGAATAAACGTAGGCAATATCCCTTAACTTTCATTAATGCCCTGAGATGCCCATGATCACAACCACCTTGCAGCTTTATCTCGATGTGCTGATGCAGCACGCGCTTGACCTGATCGGCGAGGCCGATGCCTGGTGTGAGCCAGCGCAGGAGCATCTGCGTCATATCTGGATTCATATCGATGTCATGATCGAGATTGCGCCGCTGCCGCTGCCGCTTGTGGATCTGTGCAAACATCTGGACGCCTTGCACGCAGAGTTGAATCTGCTGCGCTCCTATGAGTTTTCACCGATGGTGCGCTGGCATGTGCAGGTGCTGGACAGCACACTGTGCTATATGTCGCAGGTTATCGCCGAGTATATGACGCCGTACCAGGAACTCGCCGTCCTATCGGGTTCATCGCGCCCGCTCCCGCCTCTCTCAGCGTTACTATAAACCACGGATTGGAAAAGCAGGCCATGAGTGGCGATCTTCTCAAGCACATCCTCAGTCCTCACGCTCAGGCCCTGAAGCATGATTTTCTGAGTCTGAGACGCGCCCTCACCGACGCCAACGATTTGCAGCGCCGCAGTCTGGATATTCTTGACATCGATATCACCCGCCTGATCACCTTGATTGATGACCTGCCCACCCATCATGAACCGCTGTCGCATGATCTGCGCCACGACCTCCGCAACCGCCTGACCGTCATCATTGGCTATGCCCAAATCATGATGCATCGGCGGGCCGGCACGCTGACAGGTGATACGCTTGGCCTGCTGCAAAAAATCATCAGCATGAGCCATCATATCAATACAGCGATTGAGCATGACAAGAACAAGGCCCGCAGCGAATAACACCTGTGTTTGTGTCCTCTCGATCCCTCTGTATACCCTCGCTGCCCTCATTTCAGCTTCGATTGTTCCGAGCCAGCACAACATGATCTTCCCTCTGACCACTGCAAACGTTTGAATCGTAATGATTTGATACGAATCATGTGATGTGTGTTTAAAAAATCGAATATTAATGCTTCGACATATTTCATGAGGTAGAATAGTCTTAGAATTGATTTTTAAGTCGGTATTGGCGGCACACTATGCTTCTCTCACAGCTCCAACCCTATCTTGATGAACTGACTCATCACATCTCAGATCTGATGATGGAAGTCGGCAGCCAGAACGAGACGATACACGGGCATTTGCGCTCGTTTCGTCTGGGTATTGATCTGCTGCCGATGCATTTGCAGCAACCAGCACGGCCCACTGCCGCAATTCGTCAGTCCCTCAATGAGTTATGGGGAGCGCTGGATGCCTTCACAGGCGGGCTGGATACGCGCCTTGCTCAGTGGCGCGTCAAAATTCTGCGCGATACGCTGGCGTGTCTCGCGCAGAACCTGGACGAAGAGGGGAGCCGCGCCTTTGAATTCCCGATTGTGACGCCCGCGCCGCAGCCTGCCGATCTGTTCTTCACGCCGCCTACCTCCACGACAACCACCTGTGAAACCACCGTGCGCGTGGTCAACAGTTTGCGCGACGCGCTCATGCAGCAGGCAGAACGCATCGAACGGGATGTGATCTGTCTTGATCTCAGCACCCAGGTCTGGAACGATTTGCAAATCCGCAGCCTGACGATCCTGGACAGCAGCCTTCAACACATCATGAACACGCTCGATGATGTGCCGCTCTCGTATGCGCCGTTGAGCGAGACCGTGCGGCACGATCTGTTCCATCATCTCACGCTGATTCAGGGCCTTGCACAGCTTTTGCTGCACCGATGCGAGGGGCAGATGTCATCTGACGCGACCTTTTCCCTCCAGAATATTCGGGCGGGCAGCCAGGCCATGACCGAGGCGATTGAGGCGGAGAGGCAGATTTACGAATTGAGCGCGTCATGACACCGACGGACAAAATAGGGACAAGGCCCGCCTTGTCCCATTTGCAGCAACTTAAGACAATCCATCTTTTAGGATTGAGTATCGAATAACTTCTGCATTTACTTCTGTAATCTGGCGTATCAAATCAAACAAATGCTTGTGTTATTTAGCTCCTGTTCCTTAAGAGACCGTTTGATAATGCAAAATGTTATGCATGATTCGTGTAGGGACAGGGCCTGCCCTGTCCATTTTCACGCGATGAACGGACAGGGCAGGCCCTGTCCATTTTCACGCGATGAACGGA
>DAOTUR010000328.1:0-5885 GCA_034436915.1 Anaerolineae bacterium | reverse complement strand
CGCCGAGATGAACCGCTTACAGATCGAAGCGCACGCCGTCTGTCCTCAGTGGAACTATACCATCCGACCTCGACCGCTCAATTGACCTTAAATCGGTAAGTTATATTTTTACCGACCCTAAGTCGGCAATGGCTTCCAGGGAAAGCCCCGAACGGTTGAGATCAGTGAAGTTCGTTTGGTTTTCATCCTCCAATTTTTAACACAGGCCCGCTTATTTTTCTAATGTGACATTGTCAAAATAGGTATTAAGCGAAGGGGTTTGGGCTGATTTTAGCGCGATCAGATCGGTTCATAACCTCCAAATCGCCATCCGCCAGGGACTCAAAGTCCCTGTCTCCCCGGTTGCGGGGTTGAACGAAGTCAGCGAAGCTAAAACCCCTGACGACAGGGCAAAACACGCTGAAAGAGGATATTTTCTCTTAGCTTAATGCGTATGTAGCATGCTGCGCCCCTACATCTGAACCACAATTTACGCTCGGTCCAGGCAGGGTTTTAACCCTGACCAGAAGCATTAATCCTTAACTGAATGCGTATAAGTCACTTGATTGCCCCACAATCTCTTTTAGCCCATCGCTTCTTGCAGGGCCTGCACAGCGATCATCTCCACATCGCGAATTTGCAAAATGTGGCTGCGCAAATCTTGCATGAGAGCCTCAGTATCAGACACAGAGAGCGGGAAATCTGTTGTCATACTCGTGCGAATGGCTGCCAGGCGCTCATGAGCGGCGCGTATTTCCGACACATGTTCAGCGCCTGTTTGCAAAAACATCTCACGCTGTTTGAGCAGCAGCTCACGGGCTTCTTTGAAGACAGGCACAGAATCGGGCAGGAGCGCCTGGCCCAGCGCGGTCCAGGATTTGCCCGCCTCACGAAACAGAGTCGCCACGTCGTTGAGGGCAGGCTTCGTCAGCAGTAGGGCGGCCTCGTCTAAAAATTGCGCGTAGGTATCACGCTCTGCCGTGCCGCGCTTGCCAAAAATTTCGATGCCCTCAAACGAGGTGCGCAGGCCCGCATACAACTTCTCTCCACGCGGAAACACCCGCTCCCAACTGTTTTTGTCTTTCGGTTTGACCAGTAAATCGGACCACCGCTGGAACGCGGCAAACCCAAAATTCTGCTTTGAGCCTTTGGGCGGTTCTTCGGTGTAAAGTTTGATGCAATCGAAGATGCCCTTTTGAACAGCTGAGACGAGTTTGCTCATATCCGGTGCGCCCAGCACCATGATGCGATATTTGTCTTTTTTGACCCGTCCTCGCGCCCGCTCTAAATCCTGTGTGGATACAGACAGCCCCACATGGGCACGATCTGCAAGGCAGGCTGTTTGAGCCTTTTCATCGTAGCTGTATACGACGAGCGGCATCATGCCCCACATGCCCTCCAGGAAGGGCGGCATACTGTAGGGCAGAGAGAAGGTATCGGCCCACACAATCGGCGCGTCGCCGTGTTCGAGCACAGCAATGAGATTTTTGACGCCTGTGTCGGCTTTGCTGGTCTGGTGCATATCACGCGGGATGGCGAGGCGCGTCAAAATTGTTTCCATTGGGTCAAACGTGTTGCGTGTGAGCAGGGCCACATGCGGGTCATAGCCCTCGTAGGTAAACGAGAAATAACCGACGACGATGCCACCACTTATGCCCATCAGCAGGGCCTCGCTGAATGGTTTATCGGTATGTGGGGCGATGACTCCGGCATAATCGAGGGCATTGCGGATGGAGGCTGTTTCCCAGTTATAGCCTTCAAAGGCGTGATAGTTGGGGAGGGATGTCATAGGTATGTCTCTCTGTTTTTGATCCTCTGTATGCTCATCTTAGAGCAAAAAAGAGGCGCAATCGGAAAGGAGAGACATACTCTTCAGTTTTTGCGATGAAGCTATAGAGCCGAGTCTAACAGGCGTGTATGAGAGACGATTATCCTCCTTAAGCCTGTTTTTTCTTTTCAGTCAGACCGCGCCGCTGATGCAAAAAGAAGAATCACATGTCGGATACAGATATATCTATCCGACATGTGTTTTTCTTATTCGCCGTTGTTGTAATACAAGGAGTGATGCAGCCGCGTATACTGAATCGCTTCTTGCTTTGTATCGAAGATGGGAATATTGAGGCTGTGAAACTGGGGTTGCTTGAGAAGCTCCGTCGCCATTTTTGCCTATTTGTTGTCGCCCGCGATAATGACAGTTATATCGGGGTCGGCAGAGGAACCAGGCAGATCGCTGTTGCTGGCGAGACGCAGGATGCAGGCAAAGCTGCGTCAGGTCTCGCGTTGGTCAAGGCCAATGTCGGCGGAATCGATTTTGACAAGCGTGTGCCGGAATGGACGAAATACTATGCCCTTCTGGATAATGCGCCGGGTCTTGGCAACGATGATTTTGCGAAATTGGCGCAGGCCGAAATTGGCACGGAGACAGGGCGCAGTTTCAATGAAACGCCGATTGCGTATAAAACAAAACTCATTGGCGGTAAAACTGAACTGCGCGGCGAGATCAAAAAGCACTTCAAGCCTCTCAACAAAGCGTTGTTCCGGGGCAAAAGCGTACCGTTGGGGGTCATGTGGGCGGGCGGCGGCGGACATTTTATGGTCTTCACCGATATTAAGACCAAAACTGAAGGCGGTAAATCAGTCAAATACTATCTTGTCTCTGATCCCTGGGAAGGACATTCCGGTTGGATGAGTGGTCAGGAGCTGATCGATGGCAAGTTCCAAAAGATTGGAGCCTCCCAAGGGGCGATTGATTCTATCTATCTTTAAGGAGACACCATGCCCATCTGGGATGACACTCTCACCATCAAGCTGCCTTATACCAATGCAGCGGTGTGCTATGAGCGCCTGAAACAATTTCCGGAGATTGAGACAGCGTTTTACGATATCATCCTGCCTCTGGCGACAGAAGCAGGAAAGATTGCTGATCGCGTGAAGAAAATGGAAGCCGCCCGCGAAAAAGCCTTTAAAGACTATCTGGACAGCGGACGTTCTCTGCGCGAGGGCGATACAGCGCTCAACTGCTGCATGGGTGATCTCTACATCGGCATGTTCAGCACAGCCGGCGACCATATTCAAGCGAGCAACCTGTCTCTCAAGGACAAATTAGAGGGAATTAAGGCGCTGCGGCGGGCGGCGGCTCTGGGCATGGCCTGGAATCCCACCAAAAAAATTGAGTTGGATATGCTTCTCGATGGCGCAGGGGCCGAGATTGAGGAAGGTGCATAGTAGTCGTAATGAATTGACGACCAACGGGCATCATCGCGTAGGGAGAGATTCATCAGAAGAGCAATCCATGAGATTCTGATCTCCTCTCTCGCACACAGGCCCGCCTCATGGCATGATTCACGACGACGACGTGTTATTGACTGCTGTGAAAGGCTCACATCTATGACAAACCCTGCCGCAGGCTCCGGCCCCACTCAGGAAACACCGCCTACATCCCCCGCCGAGATCGATCCAGCGCTGCACATTGAGCGACTAGGGACATCATCGTCGCTGCAAAGTGCGCCTCTAGCAGAAGCCCATCCTGATCTGGAACAAGCGCCCTGGTGGAAAAAAGGCGTGATCTATCAAATTTATCCGCGCAGCTTCCAGGACAGCGATGGCGATGGTATTGGCGATCTGCGCGGCATCATCAACCGCCTGGATGATCTCAAGACGCTCGGCATCGATGCCATCTGGTTGAGTCCGTTTTACACCTCCCCTCTCAAGGATTTTGGCTACGATATTGCGGATTACACCAACATCGCCCCTGAATACGGCGATCTGGGCGCATTCGATGAATTGGTCACGGCGGCTCATGCGCGTGATATCAAAGTCATCGTGGATTATGTGCCGAATCACACCTCGGACGAGCACGCTTGGTTCACCGAATCGCGGGCCAGCCAAGACAATCCCCGCGCCGATTGGTATCTCTGGCGCGACAAAAAGCCCGATGGCAGCCTGCCCAACAATTGGGGCAGTATGTTCGGTGGGCCAGCCTGGACATGGGATGAGACACGTCAGCAGTATTATTTCCATCAGTTCGATCCCGGTCAGCCCGATTTGAACTGGCGTAATCCGGCGGTGCTGGAGGCCATGCTGAATGTCCTGCGCTTCTGGATGGATCACGGCGTCGATGGCTTCCGCATGGACGTGGTGTATATGATCTGGAAACACCCCGATATGCCTGATCAGCCGACGAATGATAACGGCTGGGTGCGCGGCGAACAGGATATCTACGGCACGCAGCAGCAAATTTACGCTTATAACTACGAGGGCATCCACGATGTCATGCGGGCGATTCGCAAGACGCTGGATGAGCACGACGCAATGGCAGTGGGCGAAATCTGGCTTGATCTCAAAGAGCGCATGAAATACTACGGCAATAACGATGAGCTGCATCTGCCCTTCAATTTTGGGCTGATTGGCAATGTCTCGTTCGATGATGTGCGTCCGCTCAAGGCGCAGGATGTGCGCCAACTCGTTGAAGAGTATGAGGCGGCGCTGCCCGAAGGGGCCTGGGGTAACTGGGTCATGGGCAACCATGACGCCTCTCGTGTCGCATCGCGCTTGGGTGGAGAAGCAGCAGCGCGGGTGGCGGCGATGATGCTGCTCACGCTGCGTGGCACGCCCACCATTTATCAGGGCGAAGAAATTGGCATGGTCAACGGCACACTTGATGCCGAGTATATCCGTGATCCGCAGGGTATCCGTCTGGGCGCGGCCATGAGCCGTGATCGCTGCCGCACACCGATGCAATGGGACGGCTCGGAGGATGGCGGCTTCACGACGGGGACGCCCTGGTTGCCTGTCAATCCCGACCATACCACGCGCAATGTGTCCACGCTGCGCGGCGATGCCCGTTCGATTTATACAGTGTATCAGCAGCTTCTGGCAGTGCGTCATACCTCTGCCGCGCTCTCGATTGGCTCGTACAAGACGCTGCCCACAAGCGGCGGCATTTACGCCTATGAGCGGGCCTATGGCGATGAACGCTATCAGGTCTGGTTGAATTTGAGCGAGGAGTCATTCCCGAATCTGCCTGTGCCTGAGCAGGGACAGGTGGTGCTGACGACCTATCTGGATATGCAGCATCGGCCTGTGGCGGGGATGCTGCCGCTGCGTCCCTGGGAGGGCGTGATCATTCGCGTGGGTGCGGGGGTATAGACGAGGAGAATTGGGAGGGTCACAAGGGAATATATTGAAACAGGCCCTCCCATTCTTCAGCTTCGGTGGCCCCAACAATGGCGATCAGGGTCTCAATGAAGACCTGAATCATGAGTGTGAGTTCGCATTTTGAAAGGCCCTAATCTTGGCCCGCAGGGTATCCGGGAGAGGGTAGCGCTCATCAATCTGCTGCATAAACTGCTCCTCAGACTGCTCCTGGGTCTTCATATACAGATCGACGCTCTCTCGATTTTGCAGATAGTAAGCATAGATAACATACACATCTGAGAGCGAGAGAACAGAATAATTCTCACAAATATGCTCAGGCGAATCGCCAAGACGAAAGGCAGAGATGACAAGTTCGAGCATGATCTTTGTCTGGCCGATATAGATCGTGCCATCGGCCTCAGTGCGTAAGGGAACAGAAATTGTGGGTAGAATAGGTGTCATCGAATCGGCGCGGGATACCCCTGCCTTTAGGCATGGGGAGGGATAGGGAGGGGTCATGGTAAACGGAAAGCGGCGATAGACCGCTGCTTTCCCTGCGTTCAATAGTTCTCTCGCCCGTGCGGGGTGGCAGGGCATGAGGGCCTTCCTGTTTTTGTCGATCACGAGTACACGTTGCATCGAAAGTTACCTTTCATATTTCCGCTTGCGCGGATAAAGTTCACCTCGACAATGTTATGAGACGGTTTATGTGTGAACGACACGGTTGGCTCCCAAGCCGCCTGTTTAATCGTTCACCGCAGAGTTCGGAA
>DAOTUR010000327.1:0-8235 GCA_034436915.1 Anaerolineae bacterium | reverse complement strand
CGCCGAGATGAACCGCTTACAGATCGAAGCGCACGCCGTCTGTCCTCAGTGGAACTATACCATCCGACCTCGACCGCTCAATTGACCTTAAATCGGTAAGTTATATTTTTACCGACCCTTAGGGGGCACAAATGCTATTATAACGGTTTTTAACGGTATGTTACTATAGATTATTGCTCGAAATCAGCACAAATTATATAATGGTTAACCTTCACAATACCGGAAGTGTTGATTTTGAAACCGATTTAATCGTATCTATCAACTTTCAGACTATTTTCGATGCTCCGCTAAACTGCTTCTGGGTTTTCATGAAGCAGACTCGTACCATCGAAAGCAGGTAGTTTGCAAACGTGACGGATATTCATCAGGTCATCTCAATTCTTCTACTATTGTGAAGTTTAACCTATGGGTAGGGGCCGACTCGCAAGCAACGCTCCATGCAGGGTTTGTCGTGGTGAACTAGACCGCCTCAAAGAGATCACTCAGTGTCAGCAGAGGGTGAACGAGGTTTCACCCTCCTGATATGACAAATGTCACTTATCTCTGCTCCCCATACACGATCTTCTTGACGCAAAAGGCGCTATGAGTTAATCTAAAAATGGCAGTACAACATAAATTCGTTTTCATTCAAACTTGGTTTTTAAATGTTACGTGATATCTGCTCTCTCTCCATTCACACTCCCTCACGAGATTCACACTCCGGAATCAATCGCTGGATTGCTTTTGAGTGCTTCAGTACGCAATTATCCCAGCAAACTTCCCCTATGCAAGAAAACATGACGAGAGAGATGACCCTTGTTTTTCAACCTGGCCTCAGTTTGCCGGGATAATTGCGTACTGTGTACCGGAAAGGAAGGTGGTAAAATCGTTGTGCAAAGCTCTGGGAGCGTTCCCACACAAATTGGTGTGGAGTCGAATACTAGTTTTCTCTACTTAAGTAGGAGCCAAATAAATATGATCAAGTTCACGCGTTTTGCGACGTTATTCATGCTTTTTATCGGGATGATGGCGGTTTCAATCGCCCCATCAATCGCTCAAGACACATTGCCCCGCAATGAAACGCTGTATTTCAATGGACAGCAGTGGGGTGCAGTCGTTGGTTGGAATCCCTACTCAAGCAGCAACAACAACGCGATGGCGATCAGTCAGCAGGACAACGCCCGTGTCCTCATGTTTGAAACACCTTACCTGTACAACATGCTTGATGGGAATGTCTATCCGCTCTTGGCTGATGGGGCCTATTCATGGAATGATGCCCGTACGGAACTCACGTTCAAGCTCAATTCAGCGGCGCACTGGAGTGATGAGACCCCAGTGACAGCGGACGATGTTGTTTATACCTGGACAACTCACATCAAATATGAGACCCCAACAGGTACATCCAACAAGGATTACATTGAGGATATTGTCGCCAGCGATCCGCAGACAGTCGTCATCAAGGCGAAGCTGGATGCCGATGGCAAGACTGTGAATCCGCTGCTTGTTCAGGCTTATGTCAGCACCAACTACGTGATTCAGGCGGCCTGGACGCAGACCCTGGAAGAGCGTGCCGGTGAGGATGCTACCGCGCTGCTGGCGGACACTGCCGAAGATGTCGTTTACTCCGGCCCGTATCACAAATTCTTTGCTGATGACACCAAGGTTATCCTTGTTCGTGATGACAACTATTGGGGTCAGGACGCCAGCATGTGGGGCAAGTTGCCCGCTCCCAAGTACTTGGTGCATACCATCTTCAAGGACAATGCCGCCGGAACTACCGCGTTGAAAGCTGGTGAAGTCGATGTCAGCCAGCAGTTCAACTCCAATGTTCAGGATCTCTGGGCTACGGATAATCTGGCGATTTCCACCTATCTCCCCGATGCGCCTTATGGGGTTGGCGCAAGCTTGCCCACTGCCTTCTTCAATCTGAATTCAGCAGGTCTGGACAATGTGGCCGTGCGTAAGGCCATCGCAATGGCTGTGGACTACCCGACCATCATTGCGAATGCCATGACTAACCAATCTGCCACCTTCGATCAGGTTCCTCGTTCGCTGATGAACCCGACAGCCGGTGAGCAGGCGCTGTATGACCAGGCTGCTGTTGCCAATCTGCAATGGGTCGGCAACGATATCGAAGGGGCTAAGGCTCTTCTCGACAAGGCTGGCATTGTGGACAGCGATGGTGATGGGTGGCGTGAGTTGAATGGTAAGAACCTGAGCTACATCGCAACCTGCCCGAATGGTTGGTCTGACTGGCAAGCCGCCATTGAAGTTCTTGCTGCCGCGGGTGCCAAAATCGGTATTGATATCACGACCAACTATCCTGAATGGTCCGTGTATCAGACCGTTGTTACCAAGTCCGACGCGCCTCTGCCTGACGGCTATGACATCTTCATGATGTGGAGTGATGGCGCTGGTCCGACGCAGCCGTGGGGTCGTATCCGCAAGTTGCTTAGTTCGGAATTCAATGGAATGGTGAGCAATTGGAACGGCAACTGGGGTGGCTACTCCAATCCTGAGGCTGATGCACTCATCCAGGCGATCCCGAGTGAGACCGATGCCGCGAAACTGACGGAAATCTACACGGAGTTGGTCCGTATTTATCTGACCGATATTCCATCCTTCACGCTCATGTATCGTCCGCAGTCCTTCCATACGGTGAATGAAAGCGTTTGGACCAACTTCCCGTATGATGGCGATGGGACCAACCCACCTGTACCGCCACTTGACCTGATGGATGGTTGGAGTGTTGCTGGTCTCTATAACCTGGAACTCGTCAACCCCTCATAAATCAGCAAAGCAGTACAGCAGAGCAGGTGGCAGCCACTTCAGCAATAGGGCATCAATCCTTGGAACCCAAACCAGGATTGATGCCCTGACGTGACTGCCACTTCATCATATCTTCCGTTGAATGTGTAAGGAGGGCTGGGTTGAAAGGGTATAAAGATTATTTTCTTAGGAAATTTGCCTGGTTCTTAGTGACCCTCGTGGTCGCATTTACCTTGAATTTCATTCTGCCTCGTCTCATGCCGGGCGATCCGGTGGCTGCGATTACGGCGCGGATGGCTCAGGGATTGTCTAATGCGACAGGTGTTCAAGCCGTTTATGAACAATACACAAAGCTGTTTGGCACAGATAAACCCATCGGAGAGCAGTACGTTATCTACATCCAGAATGTCTTACGGGGCGATTTTGGCTACTCGATCAGCCAGTACCCTCGAAGGGTTGGGGATGTGATCAACGCCTCTATCTGGTGGACGATTGCGTTGCAATTTCCAGCGATTCTTGTCGGTTGGATTATCGGTAATACCCTCGGTGTGCTGGCCGCTTACCTCAGAAAAGGATTTGACAGATTTCTGCTGCCCCTCAGCATTTTCCTGAGCAATCTTCCAGCGTTTGGTATGGCTGTTATTTTACTGGTGATCTTTGCTGTCAACCTGAAGTGGTTCCCAACCTCCGGCGGTTATAGTTACGATATGGTTCCCTCGATGAGCTGGGACTTTGTTCGCTCAGTCTTTTTTCACTATCAACTGCCCTTCTGGTCTATTGTGTTGATTACGATTGGGGGTCAGGCGATAGGGATGCGCTCAATGGCAATTTATGAGTTGAATGCGGATTACGTCAAGTATGCACGTTTCCTGGGCATCAAGGACAGCAAGATTATCCGCTATGTCTTCAGAAACGCGATGCTGCCCCAGATCACAGGGTTGGCGCTTTCGATTGGGACTATGGTGGGTGGGGCGTTGGTTGCTGAAATCATCTTCAGCTATCCCGGTCTTGGCTCTACCATCCTGACAGCCGTTTTAGGGGGAGATTACCCACTGATTTCGGCAACGACTTTGATAATCAGCCTCATGGTATTGGTCGCATTTTTTGCCCTTGAAGTCCTTTATGGGCTGATTGACCCGCGCATCAAAGCGGCTCAATCAGAATAGGCAGACAGACAGCCATGATATATACTCTTAAACAAATTTTTCGATCCAGTAAATTTCTTGTTGGTTTCGTGATCTTTACAGCGATTTTGCTCATGGTCATCATTTACCCCATCGTGATCAAAGATCCGCCTCTACAAATCCTTAGCCGAGGAACGTTCCTTCCCCCTGGAATCTATGTTAGCCTCTACGACAGCGCAACATCCGTAAGTCGGTATACGCTGATTCTGGATGATGCTGCGGCACGGCGAATCGCCACAAAGCTGGGCGATGAGGAACGCCAGGCCATGCAGAAATGGCTTGTCAGGAAAGGCGTTCTAGAAGATCAGATCAATATTGATGACACAACGAAGCTCATCGAGCTGTGGGAAAACAATTTTGATCCCCAACTGCGCGTTTCTGGCATGACGAATGCTGACCGAAATTACTACATCCGCCTCAACACGTCTCTGGAAGGGCTTCTCGCCACAGAAGGCGCGATTCTTGCGGCGGCGAACGCGAGCACAGGGGCGCTTGAGCAAAAGGATGTCATCAACCAGACAGATTATGTGAATATCGACGAAGTTCCCAATGTCCGCGTGTTTCTCCTGGGAACGGATAACTTTGGGCGCGATGTGCTGACCGAACTGGTGAGCGCAACGGGTGTATCGCTGACCATAGGGTTTGTGGCGGGGACTGTCGCGACCACGATTGGCCTGATTCTTGGGTTGGTCTCGGGCTATATCGGTGGCATTGTTGACGATGTCATTATGTTCATCACCAACCTGTTCACCGTCATCCCCAGTTTTGTGCTGCTGATTCTGATTTCATTCAGTATCGGGCAAGATCAGCGCGGCGCCTTTACCATCGCTGTGGTTATCGGATTTACCTCATGGGTCTGGACGGCGAGAGCAGTGCGCGCCCAGGTGATTTCTCTTCGCAACCGCGATCATGTCAATCTGTCAAAGCTCTCCGGACATTCTATCGCCTACATCCTTTTGACTGACATTCTGCCCTATATTGCGTCTTATGTTGTCATGGCGCTGATCTTGCAGATTTCCTCTGGCATTCTCGCTGAGGCTGGATTGTCTGTCCTGGGGTTAGGACCTAGAACAACTGACGTTCCCACTCTAGGGCTGATGATGAACTGGGCAATGATTTATCAGGCCCATATCCTGGGTAAATGGTGGGCGTACTTCCCTGTCATTCTTACGATCGCTTTGATCTCGTTCTCGATGAATCTGATGAATACGGGTCTTGACCAGGTATTCAATCCCGCATTAAGGGACTAAATAAGCCTATGTCACGAGTCATGTTAGAAGTCAATGAGCTGACAACGAATTATATCACTCGATTTCAGGAGAACATTTATGCTGTTGATCATGTATCCCTGAAGATCGAAGCAGGAAAATCGTTAGGCATCGCTGGTGAATCGGGCTGCGGAAAATCCACGCTTGCTCTCAGCTTGATGGGGTATTACTTTGCGCCGCTGCACTATTCGAGCGGT
Source organism: Anaerolineae bacterium (assembly GCA_034436915.1). Lineage (GTDB taxonomy): Bacteria > Chloroflexota > Anaerolineae > Aggregatilineales > Phototrophicaceae > JALHOR01. The sequence continues at coordinate 2,838 of DAOTUR010000327.1, read as the reverse complement.
GAGATCATTGTTGACGGGCGAAACATCACAGGCATGGACCCCGACGACGTTCGCAAAACCATTTTAGGCAACGAGATTTCTTATATCCCCCAGGCCGCGATGAATGCCCTCAATCCCACGCGAAAGATCATCCACTTCATCGAGGATGTGATCCAGGCGCATCATCCAGCGACCACCAAAAAAGAGATCTATGAGCTTGCCAGAGAGCGTTTCCAACTGCTGGGACTGCCGCCTGAAGTTCTCCATAAGTATTCTGTCGAACTCTCCGGGGGGATGAAGCAGCGTACAGTCATCGCCACCTCCGTGATTCTGTCTCCTAAAGTGCTGATTGCAGACGAGCCGTCCTCGGCACTTGATGTCACTTCACAGAAGATGGTCATTAAGATGATCATGGATTTGATGAATAATGACATCATCAAGTCGCTGGTCTTTATCACCCACGAACTCCCGCTGCTTTACAACGTGACGGATAATATCATGGTCATGTATGCAGGACAGATTGTGGAGACAGGAACGGCTGATGAGATGGTCTTTGATCCCATCCACCCCTATAGCAAGGCCCTTATGGGGTCTATCATCGTACCAGAAAAAGGTCTGCGGAATGTCAAACTGACGGCGATCCCTGGTACCCCGCCTGATCTCAAAAACCCTCCATCAGGATGCCGTTTTGCGGATCGCTGTAAATTCGCGATGCCCGAATGCCGAGTAACGACTATCAATCTCCGTGATATTGGTGGAGGACGCGCCTATCGCTGCATCATACCGGAAGAAGATCTTAGAAAGGCTTATCAACATGAATCATGATCGGATCATACTGAGGGGCAAAGGCTTGACCAAGACTTTTGGTTTTGGCTCAAATAAGACTGTTGCCGTTGATCATGTTGATTTCAGCTTCAAAGAAGGTGAAGTGATCTCGATTGTGGGTGAGTCGGGCAGCGGAAAAACAACGCTGTCAAAGATGCTGCTCGGATTGATCAATCCCACCGAAGGAGAGATCTACTTCAATGGGGAACTGCGCGATATCCGAACCCATAAGAAAAAGCAGGAATACTGGAAGAATATCCAGGCCATCTTCCAGGACCCATTCTCGTCATTCAACGTCTTTAAAAAGATTGATTCGGTCCTGCTCGATTGCATTCGGATGCGCGAAGGTCGTCATCTCCCGTATGACCATAAGGTGAAGATGATGCGCGAGGCGTGCGGCTTCGTCAATTTGAAGTTTGACGAACTCACAAACAAATATCCCTTTGAGCTGTCCGGTGGGCAGCAGCAGCGCTTGATGATTGCGCGAATATTTTTGCTGAAGCCAAAAATCTTGTTGGCTGACGAACCCACTTCGATGATTGATGCCTGCTCCCGCGCCACTATTCTCGATATGCTCATGGATTTGCGCACCGAAATTGGGATGACGCCGATTTTCATCACGCATGACATTGGACTGGCTTATTATGTGTCAGATACTGTCTACATCATGGAGCGTGGCAAATTCGTTGAAAGTGGAACCGCTGATGAGGTGATTTTAGATCCGAAAGAGCCCTATACCCAACGCCTGATCAATGATGTTCCAAAACTTCATGAGGAATGGGATCTTTCAACGGTGTAATGCAGGTCGTCCTGTACTTCGGAATATCATCAACAGACATCCTTATTTGCACCCATGCTGCACCTACAGAAGCTGTTTCCTTCTTTACAGAGGTTCATTGTCTGGCAGAGTTGTGATGAGGCCGCCGCGTTCCTGAATATCGCGGTAAGTCTCTGTCAAGCTGTGACGGTATCCACCCCCAAAGTGAACGGCATAAGGCGCAAGCAGACTGTCATAAATGATTTGGTCTTCAAATGGGATAAGCACTGCCTCAACATAGATTGGGAGATCCGGACCAACCACACTTGCCACAGAATCAGTCAATCCTAAAACAGCGTAACCCTGCGCTGGCGATCCGCTGTTAATGAAGACCGTGTATTTTTTGAGATGACGAAAGATGAAGAATTTATCTTCGACGCGATGCGTCCAGCTTTCGACCAGGGCAAGATCATCGGTGGAGAGATGAGCAGGGTTCTCAGCAATAAACGCTTCTCTCAGGCGATCGTCTTGCCAGAGTGCTTTACGAAGCGGAAATACAAACTCAGGAGAGACACGGTTCCATGTTTGGGGAAAATGAAGGGACAATCTGACGATGCTGATTCACATAGTACAGCAGCGCAAACCAGATATCGTAAAATCGTTTCACGTTCTGAGCAGCTAAATGCATTTTTCTGACTCTTTTCACAAAACCTGTTGGATTTGATGCTTTCGAGAATGGTGCTCTATAATGTATTTGTGCAGTAAGCTCACTATCCTCAAAACAAATACAATAGAATTTTAAAAGAATCAAGTCAGATGGTGTCAGGAGTATAACATTATGGCAAAAAAATCACCGAAACAATGGGTTTACAGCCCTAAATCTCTTCCCAAGCCAACTGTCCCTGAAGAGATTAAGCGCGTTGTTCAAGAACAATGCGATAAATTTATCGCTACCGAGTTAAAGCCACGCCATATTCAACCGCCGCCTGATGAGCCTCAGTTTAATTACATTGTGGATCTCTACAGCCTTTGGTGTCGGAATTATTTCTACTTTTGTGCGAAATATCGTTGTCCGTCCCCAATGTGTCTCTCGGAGTTTTTCGAGATACGTTACACACGATTGGAATATGTTGCCAAAGATACATACACATTGTCGTATATGGTAACTACTCAGGCTGGTTTTTATGGTACAAATTAATTCATCGTCAATATACCAACCGTCAAATTAAACAGAATAGTTGAGAAATATCTCAACTTGGAAAAATCCCAACTCTGTG
>DAOTUR010000326.1:0-4495 GCA_034436915.1 Anaerolineae bacterium | reverse complement strand
AGCCAATGCCCTGGCTCAAAATCATTGTATCTCGCACCTGTTCGTTGACTGTTTTACACGCTGGACTTTCCCGCGCAACGCCCGACAGTCTGCTGTTAAGGTGCGCCGCATCAGACGGCTCCCGGACTTTTACATCTCGTGAAGCGCATTGTCTGATCGAATTGCGTGAAAGTTTAGCCATCATGAGATCGTTTTGCAAGTTTTACGCCTTATATCCCCATTGTTAAAACAAGGGGCTTTACGGCGCTTTTCCGGTAAACAAAAAGACCTCAACGGCTTGAGGGTGGGAAATAAACCCTCACTTTACGGTCAAAGGGCAAAAGTGTTTTTGTAGGGGCACGAGCGTAGCCACCGAGGGGATGCATCATGCCTCTCTAAAAGACCGTTTGATCATGCAAAATGTTATGCATGATTCGTGTAGGGACAGGGCCTGCCCTGTCCGTTCATCGCGTGAAAATGGACAGGGCAGGCCCTGTCCCTACGCCCAAATACATTTTGTTTGTGACGAATGGCATTATAAAACGGCTTCTAAGGTTTACGCTTTGTGGATCAAGGGTCTTCCACAGCAGGACGAAGGCTGTTAAATTGGCATGGATGTCAGAGATAATCAGGAGACGCATGACCACAGACTCCGAGGCACGATGTTGATCTCGATGATTGCTCATATTTCGTGGCAGACGTGGCAAAAAGTCATAAGTATTTGTCTTGGTGCATGTCTGCTGGCGGGCTGCTCTCTCTCGCTGGAGACATTGGCGACGCCTGCGCCTGTCACACCTGCAAGTATTCCTGTCGATGCCACAGCGAGCACTGTCGCAACAGAGGCCGTTGCTCTCCCGACACTCACGCCCACGCCAGAAGGCCTGTATCAACCGATGGCTCTGCCTGATGACCTGCGCGACGAGATGCCTGTGATGCAGGGCATCTGCTACGAGGCCGCCCGCGATGCTGCTGGACGCATCTTCGTGCTGCGGTCAGCCGATGAGCATATTCGCTTCTATGCCCAGACCGATGAATCGAAGCTGTGCCGCCATCCCGTCACGCGCCAAGCGTTCAATTTTTCCACAGGCCGCGTGCTGGTCGGTTTCTGGCAGATCGGGCAGGGCTGCACCGCCCATCATGACGTGCAGGCCGTAGATCGTGATGAAACCGCCAAAACAATCACGCTGCGTATCACATTCATCACCGAAGGCACATGTGTTTATGAGCTTGTGCGGCCCTTCTGGGTCAGCCTGCCCGATGCGACGGGCTATGAGATCACGGTGGCGAATGAGTGATTTAGGGGGCATGTGTTTGTAGGGGCGACTCACGAGTCGCCCCGATTTCGACAAGATTGACCATCACCACGCATTATAAACAGGCGTTGTCAGAAGTTGCGCCGCATACCAATAGACGCCGCTCACAATGTGCAGCCCCCAGAAGATGAGCGTGAGCTGTGCCCGCCGCGATGACAGATCGAAGCGCCCGCCCATTTGCCGCAACCAGAAATGCACGCTGGCGAAGAACAGCAAGAACAAGGTGATTTCGCCCGACCAGTAAAAATTGTTATCTGTCAAACGGCTGCCTAACTCCACGAGACAGAGCGCATAAAATGCCCCGACGATGAATATTCCCCATGCCAGCATCAGCATTGAGTCACGGCGGGCCAGCGGCCAGTATAGCCCAAGCACGACCAGCGGAAACACGACGGAGAGCGCCTGCTTGACGACAATAGCGGCAAGACTGAAGCCGCGCAGGTGCAGTAAAAACAGGGGACGAACTGCTAGTCCTATACTTGCCCCACCGCTGTTGAAGGTCGCCATGTACTGAATTACGAGGAAAAACACAATGACGCCCAGGATCACGGCCAGTATCTTAAGATCGATGAACAATCGCCGCGTCAGCCGATAGAGCGCCAGCAGCCCTGCAACCGGCAGAAGCGCCAAGCTGTAATTGGGTTTGGCGTTGCTCAACAAAATCGTCACCATTGCCGCCGCCGCGATCTGTCCCCAGGTGGCGACAGGTGGCAATAGCGCACACGCCACATACAAAAACACGATCAGGGCGAGGGGGCGCATAAGCGTGCTGGTGGGATTGTGATAGGTGAAGGGATGAAGATAGCCATAATACAGCCCCTGCCCTTGAGGATTGAGGAGTAGGATGGGCGCTGTGAGCATCAAGCCCAGTGCCAGGCCCACCGCTATCCAGGGCCGCCGCCCGCGCAACTGCCGATGGAAGCTGATTGCCAGGGCTGCTGCCAGCACGCTGTAAGCGATCAAAGCTGTGAGGAGGCCCGCCGCATAAAAGCTTGCCCAGGGAATCACAGCATGAATTGTAATTGTGATGTAGTGAAACAACCGATGAGGAAAATCGACCTCTACCCCTTTGGAGATGGCTTCGGCGGCTTGAATGTGAAACAGATAATCGGTGTCGGGATAGATATGAGCCACCATCACGCCTTCCAGCACGACAACGGTGATGAGAAGCACCAGCATATAGCGCAAACGCAGACGATAAGGGCTGTTTTTGTAGGCCATCATCGCCTCTTGAGGTTTTGTCGTATCACTCATGGACATAGCACCGCCTCATTCCGATACACCGCCCCACCCGGCACATCCACCAATCGCGTGAGCTGATCACGCTGTGGATATGCCTGATAATCGGCCTCTGTGAGCATGAGAGTGCGAGCACGCTGCGGTTGTTCCGGTGTCCACCACACAATGCTCAAGCCCATGCCCGCATCAAGCGCGAGAAGACGATCTTTAGACTCAGAGTCTTCGCTATCTCCAAGATAGGAGATTGAATACGCCAATGTGTTGCACCAGGGATTGGTATTTGGCACATACACCATGCCCACAGAATGCCACTCGCTGCGATAGGTCTCGATACTCTGGATACGCCCTGGACGATAAACGACCTGTTTCAAGGTGTCTGATCCGGCAAATACCAGCGGCACAGTGATGGCAAACAGCAGGATCGCGCCGCGCAAAAACCCCAAGTGTGTCACAATCGCCGCGATCCCGCTGCGGCGTGCTGCGCTCGCCGTTGGTCTCGATAATGCGATGCACAGGGCCAGAGCCATCAGCACATAGGGCGCAAAGAAGCGAAAGCCCACGCTCCGCGCCGTTGCGTAGACGAACACGGCGATTACAAAGGCGCTGACGATGATATACAGCAGCACCGTCAGCGCTTCACGCTCCTGACGGGTGCGGCTGCGGCCTCGCTCGCGCACCGCCCAGAGCAGCAGGCCCAGCGCCACAAAGCGCAGTGCAAGACTTGGTAGATGATCGGGGACGAAATACGTCAGGACATTTTGCGTGACCATCGAGATGTAATACGAAAACGCATTGACGGGCTCGGTGCGAATCATGCTCAGAATCTCCTTTAGAGCATAAGGATAGGATGCAGCCGTGAGATTGTAGAAGACAAAAAACAGCCCTGCCAGCACCAGCGTCCCGATCAATGCCCACAACCAGCGCCCTTCGCCCGGCAGGGGCGCAGCCAGATCACGACCCTGTAAATGTTCTGCTCCTGCTGGCCCAGGGGCGGAGGAGACAGTTGTCTGAGCAGGCCGCGCCCGCAGCGTCCAGACGCGCCAGGGAGCTAGATAATACAGATACGGCCAGAACATCAGCGCCCAGGTAAAGCGCATCAGACTCATTAGTACCAGCGCTGCGCCCGTGAGCAGGATCGCCCACCCATCGCGCCCCTCCTGATTGAGACGATACAGGCCACCCGCCACCACCAGCGCCGCGCTGAGGTAAATCGGCTCCAGCATACTCGTCGGCAAATACACCAGGATCGATGGATAGACCGCCAGCAGCACGGCCAGCAGCACACAGCGCCGCCCATCCAATCGCGCCAGCAGCACAAACGTCATCACGCTGAGGAAGAAGTACAGCGCATTGACAATGAGTATGCCATTGAGCGGCCAGCCAAACAGCCTGCCGAACATGCCGTAGAATATAGGCGGCCCAAAGCCCCAGGCATAATAATGGGCGAAGGGAGCGCGGGCTGTAATCTGATCAATGACGTAATAGCCCCCCTCCAACCCTGCCCGCGCCCAGGTCGCCGCCTGATGCCAGTAGTAGATTTCATCGCCCAGCACGGGCGCATGATCTTCCAGGCGATAGCCTTGAAGCGTCAGCACAAGGAGCATGACCATAAACGGGACACACGCCGTCAGAAATGCTTGTCCCCAACGCCGCAAGAGCGGGGTGTCATCGTTCATCCGGACTCCTCACAGCATGTCAACATGCTATGAGTGAAGCATAAACCCGCCTAAAGAACAATCGAGACTTGGGTCACGCTTGTTTATGGAGGGCACGATACACCGCTAGGTGTACAGAACAGCGTGGTTTGGCCTGCGGTATTTTCATTTGAGGTGCGATTATCGTAGGGGCAACCCGTGAATCGCCCCATAGACTTTCGCCGCCAGCAGCCCATCGCCCTGTGACGGGTGCGCTTGGCAGCGATAGACGCTGGCCTCTTTGCCGCCCTTCACGCGCCCCAGCATGTC
>DAOTUR010000325.1:0-3090 GCA_034436915.1 Anaerolineae bacterium | reverse complement strand
GTGACAGCGCTCGGCAAAGTCACGGCATCATACAAACATCTCAAGACACTTCACCACTCTGACGGCTATACCTACCAGAAAGGACACGGCGCTATCCCTCCCCATGCCTAAAGGCAGGGGTATCCCGCGCCGATTCGATGACAAAAATTGCTTTGCCTGAGATAAACATCCTTCAAGCCGCCGTGACACCCATCACGCCTGACGACCCGATGCCTGAAGCGGGACGCAAAATCTTTCTCACCAACCTGATTGAGATGCTCGATCATCAGGAAAAGCTCTTTGATGAGGAGAGCATTCATCACATTCATCAGATGCGCGTTGCCACGCGGCGGATGCGGAGTGCCATGCGCGTGTTTGGCGGCTACTACGAAAAGCGTTATCTCAAGCCTATCCTCAAAGGCTTGCGAATCACCGCGCAGGGCCTGGGAGCCGCCCGTGATCTTGATGTGATGCTGGAGAATATGCAGTCCTATCAAGCGCTGTTGGAAGGCGATATCGTCGAAGCCTTCAAGCCCATCCTGGCCGACATCGAAGAAGAACGCCAGGAGGCAGCAGAAGAGCTTCGCAAGTGGCTGGAGAGCAAAGCCTATGCCCGCTTCTTGAAGAAGTTCAGCGCGTTCGTCCTCACGGCGGGTCTGGGCAGCCATGCACCCGAAGCCAAGACCGACCCGTATCAGGTGCGGCATGTGGTGTCCGTCATTTTGCATGAGCATCTCGCCCAGGTGCGGGCGTTTGATGGACAGCTTGAAGAAGCGCCGTATGAACGCCTCCATGCCCTGCGGATCGAATTCAAGCGCCTGCGCTACCTCGTGACGTTTTTTGCTGAAAACCTGGGGACATCGGCCAACGATTTCATTGAAGAGATCAAAATCATGCAGGATCACCTGGGGCATCTCAATGATACGGTGGTGGCGCTAGAGCGCCTGTCCGATCATGATCTCCTGAGCAGCGATCAAATCGCGGCGCTGGCCCCCTACCGCGAAACACTGCATGAACAGCAGACTCGTCTTACCAACGAGATCGCCGATCTCTGGACGCACTTCAATACGCGCACCGTGCAGCGCAAACTGTCCGACGCGCTTCTCTCGCTGCGTTAGAGCCTGCCTTTGTCGCGTCTGCAATTACGCCTATAATGCGGCGGGCCGACAAAGGGGGATTTATGACGCGCAGAGTGATGATAATCTGTGGGGCGCTGCTGTGCCTGCTGTATGGCATCAGCACGGCAACACATCTGCTGGCATTTCTCGGCCGCTATCGGCTGGAAACGTTTTTGATCGCGGCTCCTCTCGCCGTTTTGGGGGCCGCAGGATTGTATGCCCGCACTTTTCTGACATGGACGCGAGCCGTGTTCCCCCCCCATCAGAACGCTCTAGTCGACTCTCTCAGCGAGCGTCCCCTCATTCCTGCTCGTCAGCGCCGTCTCGCGGCCTATGATCGCGCCTGCTTGATGGCGGCTCTCATCCTGCTGCTGCTGATCTTTTTGCTGCGTGTGAGTCTGTTTCCCTGGAGCAATGTGGGCGATCTGGTCTCGACGGATGCCATCGGCTACCACTTCCCCAAATCGCTTGAACTTGTTCGCAGCGGGACGATGTGGGATGTGTCCTTCCTGTACGCCGAGTATCCCATCGGCTATGAAGGGCTGGTGGCAGCGAGCGTCCTGCTGACGGGGACAGTCTTCGGGGCAGGCCTGCTGCAAACGGCAACCATCCTCCTGCTTATACCCACGCTGGCTCTATTGATCTGTCGTTACAGCGATCTCCCCATCGGATTATCACTGCTGACGGTCACAGGGCTGTTTTTACATCCCAGTGTCTACGGGCTGCTGCTGCTGATTGGCAAGAACGATTTGCTCATGACAACAGCGATCCTCGCCGCTGTGCTGCACAGTCCGCTCACCATCAGAGGGCGCTCAACAGCCTTTCATCCCGTCGGTGTGGCAATGGCGACCATGCTGGCGATGAGCGTCAAGGCAACGGCCTTCGTCCCGCTGGCGCTGCTGTGGCTGCTCATGCTGTGGGCATGGGGACAGAGGTACTGGCAGGCATTTAAAAGGCGACCCACTGAGTCGCCCCTACGAAACCATATGGTAAAAGATGGCCTGAACTTCATCGGCCTGATGCTGCTCATGCTGCCTGCGGGCTTCTGGCTGATTCGCAATCTGGTGATGATGCACCGCCCCTTCTCGCCCGATGTCAGCAGCTTTTTTCAGGGCAGTCTGCTCTACAATCTGACCTTCCCCAAGCTGTACAGCGATGGCCCCGAATCCACGACACTCATTATCCTGGCGGTGTGGGGCATGATTTTTATTGGGCTGGCGCTGTGGCGCGGCGGCTGGCGCATGGCGCTGCTGCTGGCGGCCTTCTGGGTCGGCTTTCTCATCACCCCGTTAGGCGCATTCCACACCCCGGAACGGCATACGGTGCGGATTGAATGGCGCTATATCACGCATCTGTTTTTGTTCATGGCCGTCTTTGTCATCACTGCCTGTGCGCCCGTGCTCAATTGGGCGTTGGAGAAAAGCATCCGCAAGCCGCTGTGGGTGGCACTGGCGCTGATTATGCTGTGCGGCGGCATTTTGGTTTACATTGATCCGATATCAAGCCTGCTACCGCGTGCTGCCAATGTCGAGCGCTTGATCAACCCTTACAGCGAAGTCCATGCGGGCGATGTGGTCAGCGTCTATGATTATGTCCGCCGCTTCGTGACGCACAGCATCGTCTACTATAACGGGATGGAACGCTTCTATTTTTACATCCCGCAGGAGACAAACCGCTTCATGGATGTGACGCCGCATCCGCTGGGAATGCCCGATCTTGTGCCGCGCCCGATCCCGGATTATTTTGTGCAGCGCAAGGCGGCGCTCGTCCCCAAAGAAGAATGGCCGCTGTGGGGGCAGTATGTCTGGGATATTGTGTATGAAGACAGTTTTGCAGTCGTCTATAGGCGGAGAGACCCTGCGTAGGGGCGACCATATGCAGCAACTTAAGCAAATCACCTGTCGTCCGCCTCGCTTTTGTCCTGTCGTCAGGGGTTGAAAACCCCTGCCTTGCCTTTTGCGGGACTGAAAGTCCCGCTCAAACCATCTTTTGG
>DAOTUR010000324.1:0-2865 GCA_034436915.1 Anaerolineae bacterium | reverse complement strand
GCCGACATTATCGCGCAAACCCGCACATTGGATGTAATGCATGAGGGCTACGTGGTGGAGTTCTCAGATGGCAGTCGTTTCAAATTCAAAGGCGAGCGCTATACGGAGTTGCAGCGGCTACTCATCGGCCTGAGCTTCAAGAACACGCTCAAGGCGATAGCGGGCGGCAGCCTGGATGAAATCTTCCAGATTGTGCCAGATGAGTTCCTGACCGAGGTGCGGCAGTGGGTGGCCGAGATTGAAGCGCGGGTGCAGACGGTCACAGCGATGATCGAGGCGCTGTATGAACAGTCACCACACACCACGCGCAAAGAATTTGCTATATGGGTGATGCAGACACAGCCGCATCTCGCGCACTATCTATTTGCGCGTTTCGATCAGAAGCCGCTGACACCCCTGATTTATGCCCACGAGGTCTGGGACGATCATGCCCCACCTGCACATCGGATTGAGGCGGGCTAGAAGCAAATGAGGATTCTGCCCCCGCCTCAATCTCCCCTATCGTCGGTTAGACCTGCGCCCTGGTATAGTACTGCTGCAAATGGGCCAGAAGTGAATCGCGGGAGTCGGCCTCAAAATCAATGTGGCGATCCGGACGGATCACGAACATACGGGTGATCTCGCGGGCCGAAAAGCGATCACGGATCGATCCCGGACCATCAATAATCATATCCTCATGTGGCTCAATCTCTGCGGCGAGGGCATCGGACACAATGTAGCGCACGATGAGAGGCGCTGTGACATCTCTGATGACCTCGGCCACCAGTGCCTCCAGCGCCGCGAAATCTTCCGCCGTGCTGTCATCGGCCAGCAGCAGCACCAGTGTCGGCACAGCACGATCAATCAGGTTGTAGAAGTAAGCGCCGCCGCCATACTCAACATTCGGCACGCGATCTCCGCTTGTGAGTGCAGTGGCCTCGCCTGTGCGGTAGGTGTAAGAAATCCCCGCCACCTGATTCACGGCATTGCGATTCCACTGCGGCGCTCTGGTCAGGGCGATGCGCTCTTCCATACCGGAGCCATGTGCCATGATGATATTTTGAAGGTACTGCGTGCCGGCCTGCATTTGCGCCGCAATGGGCAGACGTTCGCGCTCATAAGTGTCTAAAAGCGCATCGCTGGCCTGCCCTTTCATGACCATTGCCAGCTTCCAGGCCAGGTTGAAGGCATCCTGCATCGAGACATTCATGCCCTGCCCGCCCGCCGGAGAATTGATGTGGGCGGCATCGCCCGCGAGGAAGACGCGCCCGCTGCGGTAGGTATCGACTTTGCGGCGGCCCGTCTTAAACACCGTCGTCCACTCTGGCTCACTCAGCGTCACTGCCCCGTGAAAGTGTTGATCCAGCACCGCTTGAAAATCGCTGCGGGCCGTCTCTGTTTTTGTACCCTGGCCTGTATCGCTGATGAGCACACGATAGTTGTTACCCGGCAGCCGGGTCATGAGCAGCATGTGATCCTTGTTGATGAAATAGTAGATTTTGTCGTCCGACAACGTGAAGCCCGTCACCTCGACATCCATCATCTTCATTTCACCCGCATACTGCTCCCCATCAAACGGCAGCGCCAACTGCTGGCGCACGGTGCTGTAAAACCCGTCACATCCGATGACCCAGGTGGGTTGCAGCGTCTCCTGCACCCCATCAGCCTGCTCCAATGTGACAGCCATTGTGTCATCGCTTTGCGCCAGATGAATGAGTTTGGTCTGCCATTCAATCACGCCGCCCAGATGGGCAAAATGCTGGCGTAAGATCGCTTCGGTATCGCTTTGATTGATAATCAGGCAGAAGGGATAGAGGCTCTCCAACTCCCGAAAGTTGAGGCTGGCGGTTTCGTCTTTGCCCTGAAAATGATATTCCATCGCGTAGCTTTTGTGGCCGTGTGCTAGAAATTCATCCACCAGCCCCAATGTGTCGAGCAGTTCCAGCGTTCGGGCATGAATCGTGAATGAACGCGAGGTCGTGACGGGCTGTTCAAGTCGATCAATCAGACGACAGGGGACGCCCAGCGTCAGCAGTTCACACGCCATGATAAGCCCGGTGGGGCCAGCGCCTACGATCAGCACCGGATCAGGCATCGGCGGCTCCGGCCCGTTGGCTCAGCTCGTTGTGAATGTGGGTGAGCGCGTCCTCCATCGTGGCAAACATGGGCATACTCACACCGCCCATCATCGTTCGCAGAACATCACGTGCCACTCGTGCCATCTTTTCGTTGCCGACGAACACATTCTTGATACGCGGATCAGAAGTTGAGCCAGCAGTGCCTTTGCTGGCCTCTTTGATGACGCCGATGATCTCAGCGAAAGTCGTGTGTTCCTGGCGCACATCGGTAATGCGATAAATAGGGCCTTGCAGCGTGGCGGCGATCTCAGCGATTCTCGCGTAGATCACCCTTGCCATTGCAATATCAAGATAGCCAATGATTGTCACAACGATAATCGGCTCATTCTCAAGCTGTACAACCGTAAATTCGGACATGTATATCCCCTTACCTTAATGACATAATTCACATCATAACATTTTATGGGAGGATAAAGACATAAGGTTTTGCCAATAGTCGTCAGAACCTTATCGATGCACAGGGGCCGGTATGTGTCAAGAGCGGTGAGACAACTTGGTGAAAATGTTTAAGAAGCCGTTTGATAATGGAATTTGTAATCTCAAAACAGGGGAATCATGCTGTTTTTGAGCCATCGTCTTGATCGTAACGCCCTGTTTGGTCTTTTGTAGGGGCACGATGCATCGTGCCCCATGGACTTTGGCCCTTTTTTAGACCGAGACGGACGTTTCACCCGTTCAGATGCTTTTTTAGGGTGATTTTTTGCCATGTTGTCCGGTGTTACCGAGCAACTGGCATTAAAGTCAGCAG
>DAOTUR010000323.1:0-10991 GCA_034436915.1 Anaerolineae bacterium | reverse complement strand
GGAGAAAACCATCGGGCGCGGACGCCGAGAACTGAGCGAGGGGCTGTCAGCGGCATTGGTGGGTCGCCAGCGGCGTGTGGGCGGTGGGCGTAAGACGGCTGAAAAAAAGACCCGGCCTTAAAAGCGTGCTGGCTGGCGCTGGTTGAAGCGCACACCGCAGGCGACCCGATGGGGAGCAACAAGGGGCTGAATTGTCGTTTGCGGGACATCCAGCGGCGTCTCACAGACCCGGGTCATCGCGTCAGTTGTCCGGTCATCAGCCGCCTACTGAGAGCAGAAGGCGATCGACTGCGCCAGAATGTCAAAGCGTGTGAAGAAACGGCTCACCCCGAGCGCGGCCTGCAATTCGCCTATCTCCAGCAGCAGCGTGAGCAGCACGCGGCGGCGGGACAGCCCAGGCTGAGTGTCGATACTAAGCTGGACTTTGCACATGACACGTTTGGATTCATCGACTTCGGTGAGCACGAACTCTCAAAACCTATCGGCCTTTTCGTATATCACTGCCATCTCAACAAATACCAAAAATACAGCTTATGTTTTGAACTCAGTACGAACGGATCGGAGCGAGTTCTATTGAGATGTGCAAAGTCGAGTTAAGAAGGTGACTGTTAAAAATGATGACAGGATCAAGTAGGGACATGACATGTCATGTCCATCGGTTCGGACATGACATGTCATGTCCCTACAAGGACATTCATGATCCCTCATAATCGCTGTGGCGAGGCGTTAGGATATTGCTCAATCAAACGTTAGAGGGCAGTCGGATATGAAAGAGACTTCCCTGCCCTAAGACGCTTTGAACGTCAATTGTGCCACCGTTTAGCTCGATCATCTTCTGGGCAAGCGGCAGACCCAGGCCCAGGCCGGGCGTTGTATGGGCGCTGTCTTTGCGCCAGAAGGTCTCAAAGATGTGCAGCAGATCGTCCTCAGAAATACCAATGCCCATGTCTTCGATTTCGATCACCATATGCTGTTCTTCCTGATAGGCCCGAACGATGATAGGGCTTGAGGACGCTGTAAACTGCCGCGCATTGTCCAGAATCTGTTTGATGGCATCGTATAAATACGCTTCATATCCGTCAATAAGCGGGATATTCTCTTGAATTTGGCAGTGAATTTGGCCCAACTCGTGATGACTCGTACCGAGCGAACGCAGCATTTTGGTAATATCAATCTGCGAACGCTGCGGCAGGTTGGAGTCGAGTGTTGCCATCTTGAGCAGCATATCCACCAGCTTGGTGATGCGTAAAACGTGATATTGAATGCGCTCAGATTTCAGCGTTCGCTTGTCAGCATCATCAAGGCGGGCCATGAGATAGGTACTGGAGTTAATGATAGCCAATGGCGTGCGAAATTCGTGCGAGACATTGCGAATAAAATCGGTCAGCAAAGTCATGCGTGCTTTTTCAAGCATGAGTGTATGAGCCTGACGTTCCGCCTGTTTGAGAGCCGTGAGATCACGAATCATGGTGATAAATTCGTCACTCCCCGCTGGAACAATACGCGCTTCATACTCATGCACCTGCTCATCGGCGGACAATACAAACTCAAATCGCGCTGTTTGCTGAGGGTGAGCGACCTGTGATAGATGTGTCATGAAGCGATCAGCAACATCAGCAGGCAGAATCTCCTGCGGCGTCTTGCCAATTACAGCCTGCGATGTAAAGAGGATAAGAGCTTCGTCAGACGCATGAGCAGCGAGAAATGTGCCATCTGCATGATTACGAAAAATGAGATCCGGGATGGCTTCAATCGTGGCTCGCAGACGCTCCTCACTCTGGCGGAGAGCCTCTTCCGCCTGCTTGAAGGCCGTGATATTTTGTGTCATCACAAGCCCATTTATCACAACACCCTGGTCATTGCGGATAGGATGGGTATACACGCGATAGGTTTGATCGCCAAACGAGACAATGGTTTCGCTTGAGATGCCCTGGAGGGTCGCCAACAAAGACGGTTCATCCCGTTCATAGATCTCCGGCGGAAAGATGTCGCGCAGGCGTTTGCCCTCAAAATCGTCTTTTGACAAGCCTAATTGAGCCAATCCCTGCCCATCGAAAATGATGTACCTTAGCTTACGATCATACAGTGAAAGAATGCCATTGGGAAAGTTTTCAGCGATCATACGGTAGCGCGTTTCAGTGTCATGCAGCGCTGTCTCGGCTTCTATGCGCTGGGTCACATCATTCTGGATGCCTACATAATGTGTCAGGATGCCCTGGGGATTGAAAATCGGGGAGAGACGAAGCTCATTCCAGAACAGCGACCCATCTTTACGATAATTTCTCAGGATCACCGTACAGGCGGTGCGATGGCGGACGGCGGTGCGAATATCGTCCAGCCCGTCTTGATTGTGCTCATCACCCTGTAAGAAGCGGCAGTTTTTGCCGATGATCTCATCTCGCCTATAGCCGGTGGTGATTTCAAAGGCCGCATTGACATAAATAATCGGCATATCTGTCTGCTGGGCATCGACGAGAACCATGCTGGAAGGACTCATCTCAATCATTTGCTGACTCAGCCAGATGTCGTTTGGGATGTGAAGAGAATTATCTATGGTCGTCATGATGGGACATCCTACACAGGTCGCTTGGGATCAAAGGGTGACAAAGATGGCGAATTGGGCAGAGGTCTGCTTTATCGTGCGCTCACGGTGACATGAACCCCAGGATAGGGATAACAGGGTATTCATAAAAGCATCCTTCAGAAAGATGAGCTATCGTCTGAAGCTGGCATTGCTCGATTTACAAAAATCTATTATACGCTCTTAATAAACACAGCATACCTCATCATATGATGAGCCGCAACCAGTCTGTCTTACACTCTCTGACTGATATAAAGAGGTTTCAATCGACACAACGAAATGACCTCATCTCTAGACTGAGAGATGAGGTCGTTTTGCAGCATAAAGATTACTAATCTTGAAGTGTTTGAAGCGCCTAATTCTGAGGCAGACGCCCAATACCCTGACGTTCGACCATCCACTGCGGATACTCAGCGGGCAGTTGGCTGACGGTGTGCAAGCGCTGAAGATGTTCCTCGCTCAGGCGGACATTGACAGCCTTGAGATTATCCGTGAGTTGGTCGGTGGTTCTGGCGCCGATGATGACGCTTGTGACCGCCGATTGATGCAGCAGCCATGCAAGGGCCACCTGCGGAACCGTTGCCTCTACCTCGGCTGCAATCTCGCGCATGATATCGACAGCATCAAAGACACGATCTTTATTGACGGGTGGGAAATCGAAGGACGCACGGCGGCTGCCATCGGGGCTGGAGCCATCGCGGTTGAATTTGCCAGACAGCAGGCCCCCGGCCAGCGGCGACCAGACCATGATGCCAAGTCCCTGATCTTTGACCAATGGAATCACCTCGCGCTCAAGATCACGTCCGGCAATCGTATAATAGGCTTGCAGCGACTCGAAGCGCGCCAGGCCGAGACGCTCACTGATGCCGAGGGCCTTCATCAACTGCCATGCCGCCAGATTACTGGCCCCGATATAGCGCACTTTGCCTTGCTGCACGAGATCATCAAAGGCACGCAGCGTTTCTTCAAGCGGCGTCACAGTATCAAATCCGTGAATCTGATACAGGTCGATATAATCGGTGTTCAGGCGCTTGAGACTCGCCTCGACGGAGTTCATGATGTGAAAGCGGCTGAGGCCAATGGCGTTCACATCGTCATTCATGCGCCCGCGCACCTTTGTGGCGAGGACGATTTTATCGCGTGCTCGACCTTCAAGCGCCTTGCCGAGCAGCGTCTCTGATTCGCCAAACGAGTACACATTCGCCGTGTCAATGAAGTTGATGCCCGCATCCAGCGAACGGGCGACAATCTCCGTCGCAAGCTCCTGGCCCTGTGTGCCGATGACCTCCCAAAACCCTTTGCCACCAAACGTCATTGTGCCAAGGCACAGCTCAGAGACCAGCAGCCCCGTTTTGCCCAACAGCCGATACTTCATAGGTGCGCTCTCGCTCATGCTCGATTTCCTCTTCCTGATAAAGACCGATTTTGTAGTCGATGAAGGCAATCATATCTACCAATTCATCCACGCGGGCTTGCACCGTCTCGCGGTGCGCCGTGAGGATTTCGCAGCGTTGTCGGGCCGTGCTCGTCCCACCACGATAGAGTGCGAGGAAATCACGCATGGTCTCAATCGACATCCCGGTGCGCCGCAGCCGTTTGATCAACTTCACACGGCGCAGATCACTATCGGTATAGCGCCGATGCCCATTGGCAGCACGTTCAATCGGTTCCAGCAGGCCCATATCCTCGTAGTAGCGCAGCGTCGAGGTGGGGAGGTGGGTTTCCTGGCTCACAGCTTGAATTGTGTAGGTATGGTTTTGGTTCATCATGTCCTCATGCTACATCTTCAAGTCAACTTGAAGTCAAGGGGGCAAATTTCGTATCTATTCAGGAATCTATGAGAAAAAATCCCTGTAGGGGCGCGATGTATCGTGCCCAAAACGCAGGTTTTTCAACACGGGCGACTCATGAGTCGCCTCTACTATACCGCCTTGCCATGACCTGGACGACTCGGCCTGAGCATGACACCAGCCAAATAGCAATCTTTGGTTCACCAGATACCAATGAAACACAGTGATAATCGACACATATCACTGGCTATGAGTGATCGTCTCGCACAAAAGGGAGCATCAACCCCTGTTTGACAGAGTGTTACCAGGAACGCGCAGAGAATGATCGTCAATTCCACACAAACGGGCTGGGAAGTCATTTATCAATCGGCCCATGCGCTGCTTGCGGCCAAGATTGCCGCCCATTGGCGTCTCGATCAGCGGCCTACACGCTGGATTGAGACATTGGTGGCGCTGGCACAGCATGACGATGAATCCCGCGATTGGTCAGGCCGCAGACATCTCACCGACTCAGGCACACCGCTGGATTTTACGTTGAGCAAAGCCCCATCGTTGGAGCAGCCCATGCTTGTGGCGCAGGAACTGCGTCACAAAGGCCAGTGGGCGGCGCTGATGATCTCGATGCACATGAGCTTTCTCTATGAACATTTGCGGGCGGAAGGCCCTGAATTTGTCGCCTTCCTGGATGAACAGTTGGCGCATCAAAAGCAGTGGCGCTTGGCCCTCAAGGTCAGCAAAAAAGAGGCCGAAGCCGCCTATGTGCTGTTCCAATGGTGTGATCGCATGTCGCTTATTCTGTGCCATCGCGAACTCCCCGACGGAGGCCGCGCTTTAGAGGTGAGCGCCGGGCCGGATGGCACGCGCTATGATGTGATCTTTCAGGAGGATGTCGTTACGCTCCAGCCCTGGCCGTTTGAGGAGAGCGCCTTCACGCTGTCGCTGGAATATCTTGAGGTGTCACAACTTAGCTTCAAGGACGATCTCGAACTCAAGACCGTGCTGAACAGCGCTCCCGTTACAACGCTGACATGGAATTTTAAAAAACGCTCATAACATCTGTTGAGACTTTGAGGAGATGCTCTATGAATCAGTATGGCAAAACACCCTCTCTCTGGTTGGATACGCAGCCATCCGCCACCTATCCCGCCATGACCGCTGATGTCAGCGTCGATGTAGCGATTATTGGCGCAGGCATCACCGGGTTGACGCTGGCGACGCTGCTCAAAGAGGCGGGCCAGACCGTTGCTGTGATCGAGATGGCGTCTGTGGGGTCAGGTGTTACCGGACGGACAACGGCTCATATCACCGAGATTGTCGATGGACGCTATCAAACCCTCATCTCCAATTTTGGCGAAGAGGGCGCACGCCTGATCGCGGACTCCTCACGCAGCGCTATTGATTCGATCAGTGAACGAGTTCAGCGTAAGCACATCGACTGTGATTTTCAGCGCGTCTCCGGCTATCTCTACACCGAATTTCAGGAGAAGGTGAAGGAGATTGAGAGCGAAGTTGAAGCGGCGCAAAAATGTGGCGTTACCTGCGAATTAACGCATTCAGTCCCGCTGCCTTTCCCGGTGCAGACGGCGCTCAAGGTGGACAATCAGGCCGAATTTCACCCGCTGAAATATCTGGCGGCCCTCGCCAAAGACATCCCCGGCGCTGGCAGCCATCTGTTTGAGGAAACGCATGTTGAGTCGTTTGAGGATGGTGAACCCTGCCGTGTCATTACGAATCATGGCATAGTGACAGCCCGCTCTATCGTCCTCGCCACCCACACGCCGCTTGGTCTCAATATTTCGCTGCAAACGCGGGTTACTGCGTATCGCTCCTACGTCATCGCTGTCCACCTTGAGAATCAGGACGTGCCTGTGGGCCTGTTCTGGGACACCGAAGACCCCTACAACTACATTCGCAGCTATGACGATCTGGTCATCATCGGCGGGCGCGACCACAAAACAGGCCAGGATGAAGAGGCCGAGAGCCGCTACGATGAGCTGGAGGCATATGCCCGTGTGCATTTCAACGTGCGCGATGTGGCCTATCGCTGGTCGGCACAGGTGTATGAGCCAGTGGATGCTGCGCCCTATATCGGCAAAAATCCCGGCAGCGAGCATGTGTATGTGGCGACAGGCTACGGTGGCAATGGCATGACGTATGGCACGATTGCGGCGCATTTGCTGGCCGATCTGCTGTTGGAGCACGCCAACCGCTGGTCAGAGGTGTATGATCCGGCGCGTTTCAAGCCGTTGGCCTCAGCGGGCGATTTCATCAAAGAGAATATCAATGTGGCAGAGCATCTTGTGGCGGATCGTTTTGCCGCGCCCGATGCCAACACGCTGTCCGAGGTCAGTGCAGGCCAGGGGAAAATTGTCGAGATTAACGGGGAAAAAGTCGCCGCGTATCGCAGTCCTGATGGCAGTTTGCATCTGCTTGCGCCGCAGTGTAAGCACATGGGCTGTCTGGTGCAGTGGAATAACGCCGAGAATACCTGGGATTGCCCGTGTCATGGCGGACGTTACAGCTCACTGGGTGAGGTGATTGAGGGGCCGCCCACCTCCAATCTGGATGCCAAAACCATCAATGAAGCTCGATAAGAGGCATACAGGCTCATGGGGGCGCGGCATAAATAGACAAAAAAAGTTATTGTAGGGACACGGCCTGCTTATAACCCCTCACCATCCGGCCTCCTCTCTCACAAGGGGCAAGGAGGTGCAAAACAAGGAAAAAGCCCTTCCTTGCGAAGAGGGGTGGGGGTGGGGTAAAGATGCTGCTATCAGTCAGCTTCTAATCCCCCAGGATGGCACTGACGCTCAATATGCGCTTGAGGATTTTTCCCGCACGCCATTTGTTGGCAAAACGCGGCGTGGATTGATCGTCGATCACCACCGGAATGAGATTCACAGTCAGTGCGCCGTTCGCCTTAAAGGTAATGAGGGCTATCGCACCCTCATTCACCCATCCGCCAAAGGCTTGATCGAAGACAAAGTTACCGAGCGAGTACACAATCGGCTTGCCATGATACAGCTCCACGCCTTGCACCCAGTGGGGATGATGCCCAATCACGATATCCGCGCCTGAATCGATGGCAAGCTTTGCCAGATCGCGCTGACGATCCGTCTGCTCCAGATGATATTCAAGGCCCCAGTGGAAACACACGATCACCTCATCGACGGTGGCCCGCAGACTCTTGATCTGTGCCGCGACATCCTCATCCCTTGCGGCGCTGACCCAATTCACGGTGTCAATATCGGTGAAGCCAAGCAGCCCAATCCGCTTGCCCTGACGCTCAAAGATGACAGGCTTCGCACGCCCCGTAATACCTATTCCGAGGTCCGTGAGAATCTGTTCGGTCTCAAGCACACCTGCTTCGCCCTGATTTTCGCTGTGGTTGTTGGCGATGTTGGCTGCATCGATGCCTGCGAACACAAGGCTGGCGGCTGTTTGGGGATCACCGCAAAATTTCATCCCGACATACTGGATCGGGCAGCCTGTCAGCAGCGGCGTTTCCAGATTCACCCAGGCAATATCCGCCTGCGCGAGAAACGGCCCAAGTTTGGCAAACGGGAAGGTGAAATCGTGCGACTTCATCATGCGAGCATTGATGGATCGCGCCAACAGCACATCACCCGTCCCCATCATCACAACATCCCCAGGGGCGCGAGGGGCGAGGACTGTCTCAGGATCATGATAGGTAAAAATATCATCCCAGAATGCGGGCGCATCCTGGGCCTGAGTGATCGAGAGAGGAGCGAAAAGCAGCATGAGGAGAAGCAGCGTTCTCATCGTTACAAAAAATCGACTCCGTTTTAAGCGGTGCAGAGCCGACAAATGTTCACGACGCATATTGACTTCACTTTCAATGGGTGATCGAGTACTGTTTTACATATTCGCTTAAAGATTGCTTTTGGAGTGGGCGAGACATGTCTTGCCCACTCCCATAACACAAATTTGCGCCTCATGAGACGGGATTTTGCCTTATGGACAAACAAAACAGATGTAGCATCGTCGGAGAGCTTGCAGGACAAGCCCCCACTTATGAGTGTGCCGAGGCGTGCATCAGCGTCTTGAGCACGGCCCCCAGACGGCGGATGCCTTCGACGATGCGCTCTGGCCGTGCATTGGAGTAATTGAGGCGGAAGGCATTGCGCCCGGTCTCGCCAATGAAGAATTCGTTACACGGGACGAACGCGACATTGTGCTGGACGGCTTCGCGCAGGACATCGGCGGCATCATAGCCTTCGGGCAGCGTCACCATTGTGAACAGCCCGCCGCGTGGCACTGTCCAATGGATGCCTTCGGGGAAATGTTCGGTCATTGTTTGCAGCATCAGATCGCGCCGTTCACGATAGACCCCGCGCAGCAGCGCCACATGCTCATCCAGGAAGACATCATCGCGCACGATCTCATAGGCGATGAACTGCGACAGCGTGCTGGTATGCAGATCGGTGGCCTGCTTTGCCTGCACCATCTTGTCAATCACAGGGTAGGCGGCAGCAATCCAGCCCACGCGCAGCCCAGGGGCCAGCGTCTTGCTGAACGTCCCGGCGTACATCACATTGCACTCATCCAGGCTCTTTGCGCCACGCTTCTGAATCTCCATCTCAAGCACGGAGGGGAATTTCTCGCCCTCAAACACCAGTTCACCATAGGGATCATCCTCATACATCGGCAGATCATGCTCGATCAGCAGCTCGGCGAGACGCTGACGACGCGCCAGACTCAGGGTCGTCCCCTGGGGATTCTGAAAGGAAGGGATGCTGTAAAGGAGTTTGTGTACTCTCTGTTTTATCACAGCGGGCAGTTCATCCACGATCAGCCCATCATCATCGGTTGGGACAGCATCAAAGTGTGGGCCGTTCGGCTTCCACGCGGACAGCATCCCCACGTAGGTCGGGTTTTCGACGATAACGCGGTCCCCCTCGTTCAGCAGTACACGCCCCACCAGATCAAGCGCCTGCTGGCTGCCGTTGAGGATGAGGATGTTATCGGGGTGAATCGCCATTTGACTATCTTTTGACATGCGCTTGGCAATCCAGGCGCGAAGTTCGGGCATCCCCTCGCTGGTACTGTACTGCAAGACTTCGCGCCCGCGCTCCTGGAGCACTGTGTCCGACGCCTGTTGAATGCGTTCGACGGGGAAGTATTCAGGCGCAGGCAGACCACCCGCAAAGGAAATCACATCCGGTTTGGCGGTCAGCTTTAAAATTTCGCGCACTGCCGAGCGCTGCATATTGTCGGTGCGGGTGGCAAAACGATTGTCCCAACTCATGAAAAACTCCCCTGGATGCCGTGAAAACTGAGATGTGTCCTCTAAGTCTATCGATCACAGGCGTAAACGATAGACCCATGTCATCTTTCATCACAAGACCAATTGGAAATGGGCGAAAAGATCACTCTCCCATTTTCAACGTTGGAAGGAAAAGGCCAGATCAAAAAGCCCCTCCTTGCGAAGCGGGGAGGGTTGGGGTGCGGTTCAGGTCGATTTCAGCCGCATGAGCATCGGCATCGTTGTTGAAGTAGGCATAGACATCACACGACCCGACGGTCGCTTCTAGGTCGATTAGGCGGCAAGACGCCCCTCACATCGGCGTCACAGGAATTTGAAACTCAAACAGGATGGCGTTGAAATCCGTATCGTGCGTTTCCTGGCCGGAGAGATGAATCTCATGGATGGGGCCAGCCACCTGAAAGCCGCTGGTGTGAATCCAGGTAAACAGGGCGGTAATCGCCACTGGCACATCAAAAATGGAGCCTTGATGAATCGTGGTTGCCACTGGCACCCCATCAGCCATCTCTCTCAGGTGGATATCGACATGCTTATAGGGCATCAATTCAACCCGCGCCTCATGCGGGATAGGGATCGCCGTCTCCATATCAATCTGGGTATCGGCAAATTCAACCCCATAGTAGATGACCAATTCTGTGCCGACGGGCGCAACCTGGAAGGTCTTGAGCCAGGCATAGGTGTCTTCAAACATGCTGCATCGATACTGGGCCATGTCCTCAATTTGCGGGACGATCTGGCGCTGTGAGGCAATCGTGAGGGGAGTCGGTTGCTTGATCACGACCTCGTACCCGCTTGGCTGGCCTGCCTGCTCAATCTGGCGCAGGCGGGCCGCGACTCGCGCCAGTCGCATCTGCTCTTCAAGCACGGTGCGCGTGATCTCAGCCTGCCGCATCTTCAACATGCCGCGTATTTCAGCGAGGCTCACGTTGTCTTCCAGCAGGCCACCGATCTCCGTCAGTGAAAAGCCCAGGTCTTTCAGCGCGAGAATACGATTCAAGCGCTGAATCTGCTCCAGGGTGTAGTAGCGATAGCCCGTGAAATGATCGACAACGCTGGGCTGCAAGAGGCCCAGTTTGTCATAGTGACGCAGCATCCGTGTCGAAATCTGCGCCATCTGCGAAAACTCACCAATCTTAAACATTGGGCCTCCTATGCGTGCTGAAGTTCGCCCTGATACCACGCGATGGTCTGTTGAAGGCCCTCACGAATGGAGGTACTATGATCGCCAAACGCCTTCTTGAATTTGCTGTCATCGACGATGAAAGGCTTTTCAAACTCATACAGCATCTCAACCATTTCGCGGGCTTCGGGAATAAACAAGCCGCCAATACGC
>DAOTUR010000322.1:0-5514 GCA_034436915.1 Anaerolineae bacterium | reverse complement strand
GCCATATCACGCGATGGATACAGATGCAGCATGTAGGCAAACAGGATCAGCAGCCCCAGGCTGCCTGCTATCAGCAGGATTTTGGCGATGATGGCATCTCGCGACAGCAGGAGTGCGGCAGCGCCAGCCGCATTGATCAGGGGAACGACCAGGCTCCAGCGTGTGCGGGAAGCCAGTGCAACAGCACGCTCAAGGCAGATCAGCGTGCCTAAAAAGCCGCAGATCATCAACGGGCCATGTACGAGAATCCAATTCTGGCTGAGTGAGTCCATCGGCCAGCCCAATCGCGCCAGCCCTGACCCAAGACCACCCAACAGCGCCATCATCACTGTCAGCAGCATCAGAATGCGAGGGAGAAACCGTACAATCTTCATGATTTAGACTTTCACTCAGCGCTCAACATCAACAGCAGCATGATCAGAGGCGTTTTGGCAAAAATACCATGCTTCAAACGTGCTGGCAGATGAATCCAACTCCCCGCCGTTAACTCGTGTTTGTCATCCCCCAGCATGACAGTGGCGTCCCCCTGCACAATCTGGATGATGGCGGTCTGGTTTGAGGTGTGCTCAGACAGCTCCTGCCCTACGTCAAAACCAAACAGAATTGCTTTCATGCCATCGTCTTTGTAAAACGTGTGGCTGATGATGCTCTCTGGTTTGATCGCTCCCATCAAATCAGACAGATTTTCAATCAGGGTATAAGGGGTATTGACAGTATCCGTCATCGGCTTATGCCTCTGCTTCTGTGCGCGTGATCCGCACGCGCCATGTGTCCGGGCCTTCCTCCAGATATTCCCAGGCGAATATCCCGGCGCGTTCATGCAGGAATTGGTAATACAGAGGCTTGGGTGCATGATCATTGATGAGTTCAAACGACTCGCCGACTTGCAAGCCATCAAATGTCTGGAAGATCAAGGGATGCCGATCACGCGGCAAAATAACACGAACATCAACCTGTATCATGAGAAATCTCCTCGGTTTATGCGTTTACAAAAGATGGGAAGGGAGGGCCGCGTACTGGCTCAAAGGCTTGACGCGCGGCCACATGACAACAACGAACAGACCAACAGCCCCAAGCATCACACAGCGGCCCACCAGCGAGAGGGCATCATGGTTGAACCATGTTCCAACAACTGTCGCCAGCACGCCCGCATTCAACAGGCTAAAACTCCACCAACCGAGCCCTGTGCGTCCGTAGCGATTCTCGCCAGGGAATCGCGGCAAAATCCAGAAGGCCACCCCCATCACAAACTGCATCATCCAACCAAAGATCATCAATTCAATGTGTGGATTCAGCAGTCGCCACGTCCAGTCATAGATCGGGATGCCTTTATGAAGCAGGATCATCGCTCCGAACAAAAAGCCCAGACCCATCGCCAGCAGTGAACTGCGAATCATCCAGACGCTCAATTTTGGCATTCTCAGCGCTCCTTGATACGGCCCCAACTGTTCGCAATGAAGCCCCACCCCGCCAACAAAAGACACAGCGAAGCAACGGCCAGCGTCCAACCAAGATGGGCATCCGGCAGCAGTACCACCGCCGGCTCACCAATGGCGCGGAAGATCAGCCCCACATTGAGCAGAACCAGCACGGCCCAGCCGACACGTTCACTGCCTCGCGGTTTCTCTTTGGACTGCTTCGGAAACATCCAGTAGCCCACCCCCATGATGAGCTGCGTGATCCAGCCAATGACAATCAGATGAAAAGCCACCGGACGCAGCACTTGCAGTTTGGATGACCATTCCATAACAGGCTGCATCATCAGCAGCGTCATCATCATCAATCCAACAGTGAAGTACAGCATTCCGATTTTGATGAACCAGCGAGATAGCATAGGCATGATAAAACCCTCTGACAACGTGATCTGTAAATGCGATGAAGACCTGTACAGCCTTTCAACTGTACAGGTCTGCTGTTGTGCGGCTTAGTGTCCCGCGTCGTCTACTGCGCTCTCGCTGTAGAAGATCGAATGATCCGCCTCGCCTTCCGCATAGAGGAAACCTACCAATCCACGTTCCAGACGGCTCAGGGCATGATCGACCAGGATATAGCGCCCCGGAACATCAAGTTTGAATTCAACGATGGTGGCCCCCCCCGACGGTACAAGCGTGGTCTGAACATCTGTCAACGGTGCTGAGGTCACTGATGCCAGATTGTAAACCTTGTCGAAGATGTCACCGATCACGTGGAAGGAAGAGATGGCGTTAGGGCCACCCACACCGAAGTAGATGCGAACCGTCTCGCCCACGTTGGCACGTAGCGCATTTTCATCGGTTGTCAGAGCGCCTGCTGCGCCATTGAACACGAAGTATTCGGCATCTTCATCGAGCATCTTCTCATAGCTGAAATCAAGATGTCCTTTCGTGCCAAAAGGCTGCGCGGTATAGATCTCACCCTGCATGACATAAAACTCACGATCCACAGGGGGCAGGCCGCCAATAGGTTCAACCAGCACAAGACCGTACATACCGCTGGAGATGTGCTGCCCAATGCTGGCAGTTGCACAGTGATAGACATACAGACCGGGTTGCAGCGCCTTGAACGTAAAGCCTGATTCTGCACCAGGCAGCGTCTGGGTATAGACCGCGCCACCGCCGGGGCCTGTCACAGAGTGCAGATCAATCGAGTGCGACAGATGGCTCGTCGGGTCATTCTTGAGATTCACCTCGACGGTATCACCGACAAGAATGCGGATCATCGGGCCGGGAACCTGACCATCAAACGTCATGTAATGGTAGGTTGTGCCATCGGCCAGCTGTCCATTGACCTCAACCGCTGTGATATTCACCACCACAGTGGTCGGCTCACGGTTGCCAATCGGCGGCGGCAGATCAGACGGATTGCGCACGATGGACACAGCATCATCTGCCGCCGGAGCGGTTGTCATGGCCGCCATATCATGGCTTGCATCTTCGCTGGCAGCGGGTGCTTCTACCACATCGGACGTGCCTTCAACGCGCAGGATACCAACCATCCCAATCTGGCGATGGCCCGGAACAGAGCAGTAGTAATTGAATTCTCCCGGCTGTGTCACGATGAATTCCACAGTCGCGCTTTGTTCATCGGTGAGCAGTTCACCCGTGTAAACACTGAACTCATCAATCTTGAGATCATGCGCCACAGGATCACCGTTCACAACGGTCAGGCGCACCGTATCGCCAACATTGGCTATCAATTCTGGATTGACGACACCTTCAATCGTGCCGCCAACACCCACAAAGGCCATCGCGGGGTCGCCGCCGAGCACTGTGCGCAGCGTATATTCAACCACCTTCGCCGGGACAACATCGGCCACCATCTGAGCAGCGGGCGATTCCTGAGCAGCGGCCACATTGGGTTTAATTTCGATATGGACAGGCATAATCGCCAGCACACCCAGGACAACAACCGTAAAACCGGCGAGTACCACCGATGTAAATCTGGGACTGACTTCTTTGTTCATGCTTGTTTTCCTCTCTCATTACACTTCAGGATCATAAAAGGCAGTTCAATCGCTCCCACCGGACATATGTCCTCGCAGACACCGCAGTAAGTACAGGCATCCGGACGGATCAGGGCCGCTTTGCCCTCTTGCCGCCCCAGAGCCAGGGTCGGACAGTGGGTGATGTACTCGCGACAGCCCGTACACAATATGCTGTTGATCTGTGGCATCCATTGCGAATTTATCAAAACTGTTAACCCTCCAACGTCTCGCGCCCGATTTCGCCACCCGTGCGATCTGGACGCATACTGCCTGTGCCATGCAAAAAGCTGACAAAGATCAACTCCTCATCAAGAGCACGGACCGTGTGGGATTCCCCCTGTTCGAAGATCAGCAGTGCGTTCGGGCCATATTCCTGTTCCTGGCCATCTGCCCCGGCAAACATGCCTCGTCCTTTGAGGACAACCACATAAAAGGGTGAATCAGGCACACTATGCAGTGGGATCTGTTGTCCGGGTTTGAGCATCCAACGGATGACTCGTCCATGTTGATCTACCAGGAGAGGCTGTGCAAAAGGCACAGAGTCATGAAATTCGAGGTCTGTTAGCAGTTGTTTGGTGTTCATACACGCACTTTCTACTCAATGGTGATGAAAAAAGCTCACTGACCTGGCAGTCTGTTGTGATGTTTGGTCAGAAATAAAAAGCTCTTCGTCTATTCATAGACTTAGAATAGCGCCTGGGGAGAGTATTTGACTTAAGCCAGCTTAAAAGCAGAGAGTTTTTGTGTCGTTTATCACAAAACCGTATGACAAATGTCAGGGGAGCAGTGCGATTGAGCGCAGAATATCTTCACGCATAATGCGAATCTGATGGCGGTCAAACTCAATCGCGCCAGCCGTTTCGAGATCACGTAACAGGACGCTGATCGTTTGTGGGGTGGTATTGAGGTGACCTGCAATGGCCGTGCGGGTGATACCAGGGCCATTGAGGGATGTATCTTCTGCCTGTTTGAGGAGAAAGCGAGACAGACGCACAATCACGGAATACAGGGCAAGGTCTTCAATCTGGCCGACCAGCGACCGCACCCGTCCGGCCAGGAAGCGAATGACGTTTAAGGCCACCTGGGGATTATGCGTCAGGATGTGCGTGATGATTGGGGAAGGAATGAGCCAGACTTGCGCCTCATGACCGAGCGCGGCAGCGTTGGCGGGGCTGTCGCCACCATCAAGAGCGGCAATGTCATTAAAACTTTTGCCAGGCCCGCGCAGATGCAAAATATGCTCTCCGCCGTCCGGATTGAGCTTAAAGATTTTGACATGCCCCTTCTCGACAATCCATAACCCGGCTGCGCCTTCTCCCTCCATAAAGATCATCTTACCCGCGCTGTAGGCACGCAGCACACTATTCTGCGTCACATACGCCAACTCATCCTCAGCCATGCCTGCAAAGTAGGGAATCGATTGAATGTAGTTTTGGATGCTTGTCATCAGGATCGTAACTTATCTCAGGACTTTCGCTTGGGTTATTCAAGACGGTTGTCAACGGTTCAAATTCTTAGATTTTGATCTATCATGACCCGTTCTGATTTATCCAAGCGAAAGTCCTGTTATCTATTCGGTTTTAGAGAGCAGCGCCTCACACGACCTGGTTGAGATAGCGATAGACACTCGACGTTGACAAGGGATAGTCAGTCTTCAAGGTCTTGATCGGAATCCCGTGTTCGCGGCGCTGCTGAAGTTCCATAATCTGGGCAGACGTGAGCGTCTTGGACCTGCCGAATTTGACCCCGCGCTGTTTGGCCTTGAGGATGCCTTCCAACTGACGTTCGGCCCGGATCTCCGTTTCAAATTGCGCAATCGCTCCTAACATGGCCCAAAGCTAGAGAAGCTGTCACCAACCGCCACTGTTGTCGTGTTGTCTAACATCCAGGTTCTGGCTCACATTTCGTGCAAGTGGCAATACCCCGTTTTTATGGTTCTTCCGCACTTTATGTAGAACTCAGGGGGGAGCCAAGACCCGGATGCGGAGTAGATCAAAGTTAGCGCGCCCATACATTTGTCGCTTGATGAATTTTAGGCGGTTGACTTGTCC
>DAOTUR010000321.1:0-2014 GCA_034436915.1 Anaerolineae bacterium | reverse complement strand
CGGCCTGAGCGCTGACCTCGTTTGAGGAGGTGAAGACGTAAGCCCCAATGCTGTAGGTGTCAGCCGGGGTGTTGTCCCTGACGAGCCAGCCTTGCCAGATGTTCAATTTGCCCTCATGGATTGTGGCGCGATGATAGCGAAGTTGGGCATAGTCACCGAACGATGCGAGATTTTTTTCAGGGGCCGCGACGCATTCGGGCGCAATCGCATACAGCGAGAGGATGATATTGCCGCCTGTTTGCGGCTCGCTCGACAGGTGATAGCCCTCGGCCCGCATGGTGGCTTCCATTGTCTGATACAGGCGTGTGGGCGGCTGACTGCTGGAACGGGCCAACCACACCCGCCCCGCCCCATGAATGAAGTCGCTAAACTCGTCCGCCTTGACCTGATCATCTTCCAGCACGAGATAGCGGGCTGCCATATCCTGCAAATAGTATTCAGCGTCCCCTCGGTGCGCCCAGGCGTTGACATCGCCGACGCTGACGACAACAGCATCCGTCGGGCGCGTGTCATGCGTGAGTTGATGACCAAGCTCATCCCAACGATCAGGCTCGGTAAACGCCTGCCGAAAGACGGGATGAATATAGGCCCCGTGAAAATGAATATCCAGGCTCAGCAGCAGGCCCGCCCCGACCCAGGCAATCATGAGCAGCGCGGCAAAAGAACGCTGACTTTGCGGGCGTATCTGCTGCAACGCCTGATTGATCACCAGGGCGCAGAACAGCGCCAGCGGCAGCCACACCACAAGCACATAGCGCACATGAAACACCGTCTGGAAGGCCATTCGCACGCTGAGCAGCGACAGAATGCCGCCCAATGCCAGCACGCCGCTGAAAATCAGCCCTTCGCGCACCCGTGAGGGAATGGGCTGACGCAGCATCACGACGAAGGCTGTGAGCAGGACGATGAGAAAGCCCCACTGCTCATTGGCAAAGCCCTTGATCGTCATGCGGAGGACATCGAACAGGGGCCATGCACCCTCCTTGAGGGTATCTGTCGTGATCAATTTCTCAGTGAAGCGGTTGCCAATCCCCAGTGTGATCCGCAGATGGGGCAAAAACAGCACGCCCGCGCCCACCGCAATGCCGACAGCGGCCCACCAGCGGCGATCTTTGCCCAGCCACACTGTCTCGTTTGCATTTTTGGGTCGCACAGACAGATGATACAGGCCGAGCAGCACGACCAGCAGCGTATTGCCATAATGGGTATAGACCAGTCCCACCGCACCCAGCAGCAGCCCTGCACCCCACCACCGCGATAATTTGGGGCGATGCATAAACTCCCAGTAGGACAGCAGGCCCAATGCTGCCCACAGGCACGCCAGCGCATACATTCGCAGTTCATGGCTGTAATTGACATAGAAGGCCGAGAAGGCGAGGAGGGTGGCCGCCGCCAGTCCGACTCTTCGTCCCCCTATGGCGCAGCCCAGGCGGTAGATGAGGGCCACCGCCAGCACGCTGCATAGGCCGGAGAACAGACGCAGCGCCACATCCGATGTGCCGACAGCATCATGCCAGAGATTGAGCAGCACATAATAGCCGACGGGGTTGTTCTCATGGACGCGATTCGCCACGACGCGCTCAATCGTCGAGAGCGGCGTTGACAGCTCGACATAGGGAGCTGCGCCAATATAGTAGGTCGTCCACCATTCGTCCACCCAGATCGCATCGGCATTGGCCCCCCATACCGCCACACCCCACAGGGTGAGAAGGATCGGCAGCATCAGCCAGAGGGCGAGAGAGCGTTTCATGATATTTTCCGTCGTGGAGTCAAAGAGTGAATGAGGCGCATTGTATGATGCTTGAACCGCCTTTGAGTAGTGCCATCATGCAGCGATACCCATATACAGCAACTTAAGCAAATCGCCCGTCGTCAGCCTCGTTTTTGCCCTGTCATCAGGGGTTGAAAACCCCTGCCTTGCCTTTTGCGGGACTGAAAGTCCCGCTCAAACCATCTTTTTGGGCGTGTTTCGGCGGGGTTTTCAACCCCGCAACACGGGAGACAGGGACTTTCA
>DAOTUR010000320.1:0-11326 GCA_034436915.1 Anaerolineae bacterium | reverse complement strand
AAAAGATGGTTTGAGCGGGACTTTCAGTCCTGCAAAAGGCAAGGCAGGGGTTTTCAACCCCTGACGACAGGACAAAAGCGAGGCGGACGACAGGTGATTTGCTTAAGTTGCTGCATATGGGGCGCAGCGTGCTACGCCCCTACGATCCACATGGATAGATGAATGATTGTGCAGATGACGCAAAAAGCGCTCATGGCATAGAAGAGTTAAATCTTAATTCTCAGTAAGATAGATATCCTACCTATCCTCATCTCTACCTCTCATGAGGCGTGCTTGCGTCTGTATTGGGCGTTGATTATACTCACGAGCATTCTTGTAGGATGTGGAGTGATGAGGCGATGACCAAACAGGTGCTCGTGGTCGAAGACAATACTTTAAATATGCGGCTGATTCAGGATATTTTAGAGCCTCTTAAACATGACGTCACGGAGGCCAAGACGGGACAAGCTGCCCTGGATATCTTACAGCATAAACATCCCGACCTGATTCTCCTCGATGTGCTCCTGCCCGGTATGAACGGCATTGAAGTCCTGAAACGCATCAAAGGCGACCCTCAACTGGCACAAATCCCGGTGGTTGTGATGACCGCCAGCGGCGACTCGTCGGTGCATCGGCAGTGTGTTGAGGCGGGCTGCGATGGTTTCGTCCTGCGCCCCTTCACCCGCAAAGTCCTCTTAGACGCGCTCAAGCCTTTTCTTGACGCACAGGCCGCACCAACTGAGCCGCCACCTGACGAAGGGCCGCAATAATTCGCTCTAAGGTGTAGCCTCGTAAGCCGCGCTGGAAATGCAGTGTTTGCACATCCAACATGATATACAGCATATCCGCCGCGTACTCCGTATCCCCCTGATACGCCATTTGATCGAGCAGGCCAATGATCGTTTGCCGCCACCAGATATGAGCGGGATGACGCAGCATTTGCGCCTGCCGCCCCTGGCCTGCGGCTTCGCTCAGCAGCAGTATATGGCGATCTACATACTGCACGACCTCGCCTAAAAACCACAGCAGCTTATCCAGCGGAGAATCGGCAGCCTGGAGACGCATGAGGGTGCGCCCCTGGAAATCGCGCATGGCTTCATCGAGCAGCGCATGGCAGATATCGGATTTATCGCTAAAGTGGCGGTAGAGTGTGCCCTTGCCCACGCCCGCCAACTGCGCGATATCGCTCATAGTGGCCGCTTCAAACTGCCCCGACGCAAACAAGCCCTGCGCTGTTTCCAGCAGGCGGCGGCGATTGCGTTGAGCATCGGCGCGGGGTACTTTATGATCGAGGGAGAGAACTCGTAATTCATCCATGCGCTTATTGTATATCCGATTCATCTGTATTACACGACATTATACGAGTCACTGTATCTGAAACCAGACCCCCTCATGATATACTGGACGTGAAGAAGGTCGTATTTCTTATGGGGGATATCATGACTCAAACACCCTGGACAGAGGCAGAACGGGCCACATTACGGCGGACGGTGCGCTATGCCCTGGCAATTTTTGCTGCGATTGCGCTGACATTGGTGATCGTGGGCGTGGCGGCATCCGTCTTCCAGCGCTAAATCGCTATGCGTTTTTTAGAGTAAGGACAACCAATGAACACGCAATCCTACAACTCATGGACGTTTGAACGTCCTTTCCACCTGGAATCAGACAGCAGCCTGGATGAGGTCGTACACGCATTGGCCGCGCTGGAAGATGACGGCGGTTTCTTTAGCAGCACGCGCCACGAGATTTCGATCCTGCCCGCGAATGAAGGCTATACCTTCCGCTATGACCTGCGGCGGCGCAGCAAACGACGCTCTTACACCACCGCCACCGCCGAAGGGGATGTGTGGCAGGAGGAGGATGGGCTTGTGGTTGTCGAGGGCATAGCCCACATCAATCCCTGGAGTATGTACGGCACGATTGGTCTGCTCATCGTCATGGCCCTCATCTTTACAGTGATGTCTAAGGGCTTTGCCTTCATCCCGCTGGTGCTGGCAGGGGTCGGCGCGTATAGCATTTTTAGCTACTATTCGGATCGTAATCGCGTGATAGATCGCCTTACAGAAGCCATTCGCAGCAGCGGCAGTCTCACAGGTCAATTCCGTGACAAGGCGAAACATGCCTCGCGGCCCGAAAAAGTCAAAAATACGCGCCTCAATGTTGATGAAGCGAAACGTCGTCCCGGCAGCGTGTGGAACGAGGCCATCTCGGAATATGAAAATGACCGCAATTATGACGACAAGTAAACAGAAGCGCGACAGTATTCACCCAAAACAATGACCATCATCACCTCGTATCGTGTCCAGCGATGAGCAAAGGAGTCCTGTGTGGACGGTAAACGCAAACAACGTTCCTCGTGGCAAACCCGCCTCACCTTCCCGCAGCCCTTCTCTTACGAGGTCGATGCCCCGCTCACCGATGTTGTCAAGGCACTGGCCGATCTGGAACAGGAGCCGCTCTTGTTTCGACGCCTCAGTCACGAAGTGAGCGTGCTGCCTGCGGACGATGATTACTTCTTTCGCATTCGGGCGCGGCGCAATGGCACACTGGTCTTGAATACCGAAGGCCGCATCTCAGAGGATGAAACAGGCTGCGTGATTGTTGAAGGCGAGACGCAGTTTAACACCGCAACATTTCTCGCAAGCTATGCGCTGATGCTTGCCATCGGCCTATTTACGGCGCTCTCCACCGCGCCTATCCTGCTCATCCCGTTTCTGCTGAGTATGCTGGCCGGAATATGGTTCACGGCAGTCATCTACAAGCGGGATCGCAGATATTTGATGCGGCGGATGGAGCAGGCGCTGCACGCTGTGGCAGATCGCAGCACGAGCAAACTCAAGCGCCACGCCTCATCGCGCCTCGCTTTAGATGAAACATCGTCGGGGAGCGTGTGGGATGGGGCGCTGACAGACGAGTACGGCGACGAGCGGCAGCGCAATCGCAGGTAAACGCGCCTGATCCCTCACTGACCCTCCCCACATTGTGGAGAGGGAAGCAAACACAGAGAAAAGACAAAATGGACGAAAAAGACAAACGCAAGCCCAAACGCACCCCCTCCGCTCTGACGCCCGACGATGCATCGACCTTCTTCTATGAGGGGCCTGTCGCGCTTGAGGCACTGATCCGGGCGCTGACCGATCTTGAGACTCTGAAAGACGATGTTCAACACACCGTTGTCCTGACGCCCGTATCAGTGGGTTATACGTTTCGCTATGAGATCGTGTCCCCTGGCGTCATCAAGCCGAGACTGTCGGCGTATGCCGAGGGGCGGCTGTGGCAGGATGATCCAGAGCACAGCGTGATGGAGGGGACGATTCATGTGGCGATCTCGAATCAGGATATTGCGCTCGTCACCGTCATGAGCCTGCTGCCGATCCCGTTTTTGCTGCTGCTGCCCTTTGCGGTTTTCTCAGTGGTGACGCAGCGAGCCGACGCCCACAAGATCAAAGCCAATCTCATCCAGGCTGTCACGAAGGCCGAACAGGATGAGCAAGCGCAGCAGACAGCGTAGAAGCGCTGATCTGTCACTCATTGGCGTGCCGCGCTGCAAAATCATGCATTTTTCATCCCCGACTGTTGCTTTTCCACAAAAAATCATCTCAATGCTCTTTATTATTTCAATAGTTTACATATGTGAAAAAAGGTGTATTATCAGGACGGCGTACAAAATCAATGGAGCCTGACGTGTCTGATAGTAGCAGTTCGAATGTGCAGAACCCGCCCTTAGATGGCGGCAGCTGCGTGGTGCGCCTCCCCCTCTAAAATTCTTTCTACGGGTGAGCGTTATCTTCCACAACGCTGCCCCCTGTGAGTAACAGGGCCATCCGTAAGTGCCGTTTCTGCCACAATCGTCGTATTGACCCCTTCTGACACACTCAGAGGACGATGTATTTATTGTGGAGGAATTTCCCATGGACGAATTACAAAACAAAATCGATCTCCTTCGTGGAACCAACCCGGAACTCACCGACGATCAGCGCGAAAAACTCGAACATCTCGAGGAGGAGTTGGAGCGCCTCGAAGAAGAAGAGGAAGATGCCCGCATTGATGAGCTTTTTGAGGACATTGAAGACCTCGAAAGTCTCACCAGCGATGAAGCCCGCGAACTCATCGAGGAGCTGCGCCCCCTCTCGGTCTCGGAAGATGTGTATGAAGAGATGGAAGAAGAGTCGACGCTGGGGGATCGCCTCTCAGACCGCCTGTCGATGTTTGCCGGCAGTTGGAAGTTCATCATCGGCTTCGGAGTTGTCATGGCGATCTGGATCATCCGCAACGCCATGTTGGGCGATCAAGCCTTCGATCCGTTTCCCTTCATCCTGTTGAATCTGGCCTTGAGCACGCTGGCCGCGCTGCAAGCCCCCGTCATCCTCATGGCACAGAATCGCCAGTCGGAGAAAGATCGGGCGATGGCGCAGAATGATTATCAGGTGAACCTCAAGAGCGAACTTGAGATCGCTGATCTGCACCGCAAAATTGACGAATTGGGCGACATTATCCGCGCCCAGAGCCGCATGATGAACGTCCTCGCCAATGCCCGCCGCCAGGAATTGGAGAAGGCCCGCCGCCCCTCCGAACAGCCTGTCAATCGCCGCGAGATGGAAACGGCTGGCTATTCATAACATTTGCTCATTCCATGTCGGGACATGCCCCCACGCATGTCCCGACGCCCAAATCTAATGACGCCCCTACATTCTCATGCCACGAATTCTGTATAATGCCCCTATTGCGTTCATAGTCTCTGAGCCACCTGCCTATGCAATCGACCCCGATAACTCAACGGCCTGCTGTGCCGATTCGTCCGCGCTGGAGTCCCTGGTGGCTTCGCCTGCCGATTCTCGCCATCAGCGGCCTATTTCTGCTGACGCTTGTGCTGCTGTTCTTTTTCATGGCCTTTCAGATTCGACATGGCGAGCGGATTTACCCCGGCGTGCGCGTCGAGGGCGTCGATATTGGCGATATGACGCACAGTGAAGCGCAGATTGCCCTGTCTGGTCGTCTCACCTATCCGCGTGATGCCATCTTCACCTTTCGGGATGGCGGGATGGTACAGCAAATGAGCGCCGCCGATCTGGGCGTGTCGTATGATGTGGAGCAGACCGTCGCCGCCGCCTTTGCCATCGGGCATCAAGGCAGTTTGCCCGTTGATGTGATGAACCAGGCCAGCGCCTGGTTTAACGGCGCGAGTATTGCGCCGATTTTGCGCTACGATGAGACGCTGGCGCAGGCGCAGTTGAGCGCAATGGCCGCCAAAATTGATCGCCCGACCCAGAATGCCACGCTCACCCTCGTCGGCACAAATGTCACGACGACGCCAGGGCTAACAGGCCGCACGATGGATGTCACGGCTACTCTCGCCCGCCTGCGTGAGGCGATTCTGCGGCTGGATCGTGGGCTGGAGATTGCCCTCGTCATCAATGAGACGCCGCCCTTAGTGTGGGATGTCGAAGCGCCCGCCGCCCAGATTCGTGCCGCTTTCGTTGGCCCGCTGACGCTCACAGCCTTCGATGCCAACAATCAGGCGCTTGGCCCCTGGACAGTGGCCCAGGATCAGATCGCCTCGCTGCTGCGCGTGGAGCAGGTGAGCAACGGCGATGGCACCCAGCGCTATTCCGTCTCAATCGATATGGAAGCCTTTCGCCCGTCGCTGCTGGCGCTGGCCCCCGGTTTGATCGTCCCAGCCCGCGATGGCCGCTTCATCATGAATGACAACACAGGCCAGCTTGAGGTGATGCAGCCCTCCGTGAGCGGACGGACTCTCAATGTGGATGCCACGCTCAAACGCATGGCCGATGCCGTGTTCTCGCCCGACAAGCGCACTGTCGAGATAGTGTTTGAGACGACGCTGCCGAAGCTGCACAATCAGGTTACAGCGCAGGAATTGGGCATTAAAGAAATTGTGGCCGAAGCGACGACCTATTTCAAAGGCTCTGGCCCCAACCGTCGCTCGAATATTGCATTGGCCGCCAGCAAATTTAACGGCGTCATCATCGCACCCGGCCAGGAGTTCTCGTTCAACGGCCTTCTCGGTGAGATTTCACCCGAAAATGGCTTCCTCGAAGACAAAGTGATCTTTGGAGGCCGCACGACGTTAGGCTACGGCGGCGGCGCGTGTCAGGTCAGTACGACAGCCTTCCGCGCCGCGTTTGCAGGCGGCTTCCCTATCACAGAGCGCAACTCACACGGCTACCGCGTCGGCTATTATGAGCAGGGCGGCTATCCGGCGGGCATGGATGCCGCCATCTGGCAGCCGGAGCGCGATTTCAAATTCCAGAACAACACGCCCTATTATCTGCTGATCGAAACCGATGTGTTCCCGTCTGACAATTCGCTGCAATTTCGCTTTTACAGTACCAAATACTGGAACACCACGATTGATCAGGCCACCATCCGCGATATCCTGCCTGCCGAACCGACGCGCTTTGAGAGCAATCCCGATCTCAAGCCCGGCGATATTGTGCAGGTCGATTATGCGGCGGAGGGAGCCGATGTGTATGTCGCCCGCAAGGTCTACGATCTACAGGGTCAGCTCTACAAAGAAGAGACCCTGTATACGCACTATCTGCCCTGGGCCGCGATTTATCAGGTCGCGCCGGGGGACAGCCGCCTGTCAAGTCGGAGTTAGCCCATAGCCCTCTTCGATGAGGAACAGCTCAAAGCCGACGGCCTGCGCGACGCTCTTAGAGGCGATATTCGCCTCCTGGTAGATATACTGCACGATTTTCCCCTGGGCGAGGGCGCGATCTCGCAAATCACGGGTGAGGCGCTTGGCGATCTTGAGGCCGCGATACTGTGGATGGGTCAGGATGCCAATATCCACAATCGTGCGGCTCTTTTCCAGCAGCGACGCCACGCCGAGCAGCACACCGTCCTCAAAATAGCCCACCACCAGCGGATCATCAATCGTGATCAGACTGACCTCGCGTTCCTGGGGCATGCAGGCATCTTTCAAGGCATCCAGCAGCGCCGCATCTGCCGCACCGAGCGGGCGGATATCCTCAGAGGGCGTCACATAAGACGCGCCCTGCGTCCAATAATGAATATAATCACGCCATTTAAACTGCAAACCAAGCTGAGGATAGGCGGCCAACAAAGTCGCTGCAAGCGGGGTATTGGCGCTCAAGAGCGTCGGAAGCCCGTCCTGCATGACCGCTTCCAACCGCTGCGGCGCGAATACCAGCGAATGCATGTCGCGCTGATAGACGATCAGGCGCTCGTCATACTTTTTGTCTGTGCGAAACAGCACCGCATTGTGCGGGGTCTTAAGCAGACTTGGATCAATGTCCAGTTGTTCCGCCCAGTAGGTGATGATGCGCTCATCCCACTCCATATGTACCTTCCCTGAGATCGATGGATTACATGACATTACCCAGGAAAGTCGCACAAAGGTAGGGTAGGATAGCCAACATTAAAGGCGTTTCCGCACCAGGGCCTTGCTTATCATCGTGCTCTGAGCCTGTTGGAGCGCGACTCAAATCATATCATCAAGGAATATTGCATGACATCGCTCACACGCTGGTGGATGGTTTGGAGCGCGGCAACGGCGTTGTGTTTGCTGCTCATGCTGTTTCATCGCAGCGACACCGCCGTATTCATGGGGCGTTATTCATCCTCGTATATGGTGCAGTTGGGCGTGATGGCGGTGGCGCTATTGGTGTGTGGGGGGATGCTGACACTGGCAGCACGGGGCAAACTGCCCGACCTGCGCCCCTCTCTGCCAAAAGGGCGAGCATTGGGCGTCATGCTGGGGCTTGGCATTCTCGGCCTCATTGCCCTGTGGTGGTGGTTGCCAGGCGCACGCCAGCAGCCCGCGATTGCCCTGTTCAGCGCCTATCTGGTGGTAGGAGGCAGCAGCCTTCTACTGTGGATCGCCCGCACCGCCACAGGTACACCGCCCGCTTGGATCGCGCCGCTGCTGCTGGCAGTGAGTGTCATCGTCTCTGTCGGGCTGGCGGTTGTTTATATGGGGCATTTGCCTGCGAGTCTGCTCTATGATGAGCCACGTTTAGCCAACCAGGGCTATGAGATGTTTAGAACAGGCACAGCCACCGTCCCGATGTACCCCGATGCCGATACGCAGCGGCCTCTGCGCGAACCCATCCTGTATGTCACGATGGGCGAATGGCTGAATCTGGTGGGCATGTCGCTCGTCAATGCCCGCTGGTTCTGGTGGCTGATGGGGGCCGCAAGCGTTCCCTTCATCTTTCTCACGGCGCGGCGCGTCTATGGGACAGCCGGAGCCGTGACAGCAGCGGTCATCGCCGCATCGCTGCTGCTGCTGCACACCTATTTGCGGGCCGATTATGGCGTCACGTTAGGGCTTGCCATCGCCCTGTTTGCCCTGGGCGAAGGACAGGCACGGCAGAGGTGGGCGTGGTATTTTGTCGCGGGCCTCGCCATCGCCGCCACCATGACCGGACACATGCTCTCGATGCGCTGGATTGCTGCCTTTGGCCTCATGATGACGATAGAGTATGCGCGTGTGCTGTGGCAGGCCCGTGGCTGGCGCTGGTATGCGCCGTTCTGGGCCTTTATCGGTGGGGGGTTGGTGTTTACAGTCATCTTCCTGTATGCCAATTCATGGGCGTGGCATATCTCCCTCAGCAGCTATCTCGCGGGTCTGTCCGGCTCCTACAATGCTGAGGCGGGTCTGGCGGATGTGGCCCTGTATGGACAAGGAATCATCCGCCTCCTCAATATTGCCCAGGTGTGGTTTATTCAATATGTCGCTTTGCATCCGCTTGAGTTTGGCTTAGGAATAGTCGGCCTGCTTTATTGGGCAGGCGCGGGCAACCGCCAAGAGCAGCGTTGGGGAGTGTTGTTTCTGCTGGGTACATTGGGGTTATTCGTGCTCCTCCCCAAGCCAAGTGCCTATTACTGGGTGCATCATCTGCCGTTCATCGCACTGGCAGGAGCCGGGCTGCTCGTCAAAATCAGCCGCGCCACTCGTGATCGTCTGACATGGGCCTGGGTGGTGGGGGTCGTGTTGTTGATTAGCCTGAGCACGGTAGACATCCTCTGGAACGCACGCACCAACACGCAAAACGCCGATCAGACAATTGCGCTAGGCTACCAGCTCAATCAGCTCCTGCCGCAGAACGTGCAGCGCGTGGCCGCCCGTCAGCCGTATTATTATGGATTGGCGGGGCGTCAGTTTGTGAATATCGAGGTCTTCCACAATATACCCTGGCAGCAGTGGCAGACGAAGCTTGGCATTCTGCTGCCACAGGCCGTCCTGGTGACGCGAGGATGGGATGATCCCTATCCGGCAGTCTTTGATTATTTGAAGGCGGCAGGCTTCGTCAAAGTGCAGTGCTTCCCATTGGATATTTATGCTCTCAGCGCTGAGTTGTATCTGCTGCCGCAGGATGTACCGCCGCAGTTACAATCCCAGTGCAAATCGTGACCATGAGTCTGTTCTGTCATGGGTGTGGGTTAGAGAGCAGGTTGTCACTGGGAAACCTGCCCAAACTTGATATAACAGAGACATGTCGCAAATCGGTTATAAAGAGGCACAAACGATGGATGTTCGCTTTCGCTTTGGGGTGATTGGCATACTGGTCTTGCTGGTGGCAGGGGTCTGGTTCTTCCCGACGTGGTATCCCCTGTTGGATCGCAATTCTGTCCCCAATCCATTTCCTGGCCTGGAAGAATCAGCATGGCAGGCATTTCTCAATCTCCCATCGGATCAGCAAGCTGCTTATAAAGCCGTGCGCGATGGCAATCGCAAAGAAAAGATTGAGGGGCGGGCAGCAGAAGCCTTAGCACTCGTGCGGGCGCAGGTGCTTGAGACCGATATCCCGGCCCCATCAGAGCAGGCAACCTACACACCGATGGAAGGCTCGACATTGGTGCGGCAGGGTATCTTTCGTCAGATTGATGTGATTCGCTGGGCGCGAGGCAAAATGACCATCTATCAACTGCCCAATCAGCAGAGGGAACTGCACTTAGGGCCTGCGACAGATGACGCGACCGCGCCGCCGTTTCAAACTGTTCGCGCCCCTGATCTGCATCTCATCTTTACCCGCAATCCTGATCCGCTGGATGCGGCGGGTGTCGGCGTCGATTACATTGAGGTGGGGTCGATCCAGGGAACGATTGGCAATCAAACCTATACTGTGCCTCAGAGCGTCGATTTTAATCAATATCCGGTGCTGGCGCTGTATTCGCCAACGCTCAATATGGTCATCAGTACCGCCACCTTGCGCTAGAGGCTGCCCCTATACAAAGATCATCACCATGCCCGCAAAGGCGACCAGCGTCGCAATGACGCCGCGTACCGTGATGCGCTCTCCGAACACAACAAAGCTGATCGGGATGAGGAAGATGGGCATGAGCGATCCCAATGTGGAGGCAATGCCTACGGGCGCGTGCTGCAACGAATAGAGCGTGAGCAGCACGCCCAAGACAGGCCCGCAGCACGTTGCCGCCACCATCTGCCAGACAGCCCGCGGATTGGCCTTGAGTTTGGCCAGGGTGATGCCCACCTGCCGATTGAGGATCGTCACCGTCCAGATGGCGATCACCGCCGCTGACATGCGAATGAGATTGGCAGAGATGGGCGAAAAGTCGCCGCTCAACCCCTTCTTGGAGAGAATCAATCCTCCGGCCTGTCCCACCGCCCCCAGAAAGCCGTAAAACAGCCCGCGCAAATAGGTGGCCTGATCGACAGCGAGATGTGCCGCCGCTGGAGCCACAAGGTCATCCTCAACGACGAGGACAGCGTTTTTGGGCTTGCCCTTCTCCTTTTCATTGCGGGCTTCCGTCACAACGAGGCCAATACCGATCATCGTGACCACGATCCCCATTATCTGGAGAATCGTAAGCTGCTCCCCGAAGAAGATGAAGGCCATGACCGCACTGAGCACAGGCGCGAGAGCCATCATCAACATGGCAAGGCGCGGCCCCACCAGCATAAAGGCTTGAAACAGGAACACATCGCCCAGCGCCAAGCCCACCATGCCCGATAAGCCCAACCAGATCAGGCGATCCGTCGTGACATTCAAGGGAAGCGGCGTGCCAAGCGTCAGCATGTGCAGCGTAATCAGAAAGATCAACGCCAGCAAAAGCCGCGTGCGATTCACTACGGCTGACCCCAGCGTGCGCCCACTGAGCGTAAACAGCACCGAGCCAAAAGCAAAAAAGACCGACGTGCCGAGCGCCGCCAGATAACCAGAGTAATCCATGTTGATTTTGTCCCTGAATTCGGAAGATAACGTTTCTAAATGAATTTTTAGAAGCCGTTTGATAATGGAATTTGTAATCTCAAAACAGGGTCATCATGCTGTTTTTGAGCCATCGTCTTGATCGTAACGCCCTGTTTGGTCTTTTGTAGGGGCACGATGCATCG
>DAOTUR010000319.1:0-5179 GCA_034436915.1 Anaerolineae bacterium | reverse complement strand
CGATGCATCGTGCCCCTACAAAAGACCAAACAGGGCGTTACGATCAAGACGATGGCTCAAAAACAGCATGATGACCCTGTTTTGAGATTACAAATTCCATTATCAAACGGCTTCTCAGAAAGGTAGACTCCTCTACGCTTGATCGTAGGTCTCATCAAGCGCCTTGCTATCTACACCTTATCGCCCCAATGCCGCATTCACCGCCGCAAACATCACATCCAGCGGCGCGGGGCGGCCCGTCCAGATTTCAAACGAGGCCGCCCCCTGGCGCACCAGCATCCCCAGGCCGCCAATCGCCCGTCCGCCGTGCGCTTCGGCCTGCTGCATCAGCCGCGTCTTCGCAGGTCGATAGATCATATCGTAGACGGTCACACCTTCGGGGAAGGGCAGATCATCCGACCAGGGCGAGGCATCGGGAGACGGGTGCATTCCGACAGGCGTGCTGTTCACGATCAACGCGGGATTGCTATCGAGCAGCGCCTCTTCCAGCGACAGGACGCTCACATTCTGCACGCCGCCGGAGATCGTCAATTCGGTGAGCATGGCCTGGGCGTTATCGAGTGTGCGATTGACGGCGATCACCTGTGCGCCCGCTTGCCACAGGCCGTAGACCGCCGCCCGCGCCGCCCCCCCCGCCCCCAGCACGATCACAGTTTCGCCCGTGAGCGGGATATCATGCGCCGTGAGGTCTTCGATGAAGCCGGGGACATCGGTATTTGTGCCAATATCAGTGCGAAAATCAATCGTATTGACTGCCCCTACCGCCCGCGCCAGTGCATCGGGCTTGCAATAGCGCATGGCCTCCTGCTTGTGCGGAATCGTGATATTGATGCCGATGTAGCCATGCTGACGCGGTTCGTTCACGCCGTAGCGCACAATATCCGGCGGAATCTCCATCGCATCATAGCGCCAATCCGTCATGCCCAGGGCGCGAAAGGCCGCGTTGTGCATGGCCGGACTGAGGCTGTGGCTGACCGGATATCCAATGAGGCCAACGCGCTGTTCGCTCATACGGGTGTCCTATTTGAAGTAGATACGCAGGGTCAGGCGGCCCAGGCGGATTTCATCGCTGCTCTTGAGCGTGTAGCTGCGTCCGGGCGTCAGGCGCTCACCATTGATGAACGTGCCGTTATAGCTGTCGAGATCCATGAGCGTGGGCGGCTGTCCGACTCCATTCAGGCGGGCATGATGGCGCGAGACACCTTTGTCGGGTGCGCCATAGG
Source organism: Anaerolineae bacterium (assembly GCA_034436915.1). Taxonomy (GTDB): domain Bacteria; phylum Chloroflexota; class Anaerolineae; order Aggregatilineales; family Phototrophicaceae; genus JALHOR01. The sequence continues at coordinate 3,956 of DAOTUR010000319.1, read as the reverse complement.
GCGTGAGATCGATATCGGCCATCACGTTGCCCTCATCGCGCCCCAACACCAGATCCGCCCGTCGTTCAAGCGAAATCGGGAGTTCCTCATGGCTGATATACAGCAGGATAGGCCGCCCTGTGAGCGAACGATCATGTGGATCGGCTAATTCCGCCGTTTCTCGGTCTGTAAGTTGGCGTGTAGCAACCTTTTCTAAAAGACTGTCGTAGAGATCCGCAGCGCAGTTGGCACACAGCAGCGCCCCTACAGGATTTGTATAGCCGCAATCAGGGCAAATCATGGGCCAAAGGTTCCTCTCAAGCGGGCGGTATGGAAAACCGAATCATTTTCTATTATAACGTTTTCGTGATGATACAATCAGATAGAAATAAATTCATTTTCGGAAGGACAGCGCATGGGCATTTTATATCTCGTTGCCACCCCCATTGGCAACCTGGAAGACATTACGCTGCGGGCGCTGCGAATCCTCAAAGAGGTCCCGCTCATTGCTGCGGAAGACACGCGCACTTCCCGCGTGCTGTTGAATCATTACCAGATTACCACATCTCTGACAAGTTACTATGAGCACAACAAACTCAGCAAGCAGGAGTCGATTTATCGAGCGCTGGAGATCGGCGATGTGGCCCTCATCAGTGATGCAGGCACGCCCAATTTTTCCGATCCCGGCTACGAGCTGGTGCGCGGTGCGATTGAACGCGGCTTTCGCGTCGTGCCGATTCCGGGGGCCAATGCTGCGGTCTCGGCGCTGTGTGCGTCGGGCCTGCCCTCCGATCAGTTTCTCTATCTCGGCTTTGTGCCTAAAAAAGATCAGGCACGGCGCGATCTGTTTGAGCGTCTGCGCGATGAGAAGGCCACCATCATCTGCTATGAAAGTCCGCATCGTGTGGGCGACACCCTGACGGTGATTGCCGCCGTGATGGGAGCCAATCGGCCTGTGGTGATTGCCCGCGAGATCACCAAGATGTTTGAGGAATTTTATCGCGGCCCGGCTTTTGCCGCCGCCGAGCGCTACACCAGCGAAAATCCCAAAGGCGAAATCACCCTCTTGATCGCCGGACAAACGGAGCCCGACGTGTGGGATGAGGAGCGGGTACAGGCCGCGCTGCAAAAGCGCTTGGCCGGGGGTGAATCGCGCTCTGCCGCCGCCAAAGCCATCGCCGCTGAATCTGGCTGGCGCAAGGGAGATATCTATGGATTGGAGACCGACGAATGACCTACCAGATAATCGATCTGGCGACGGCCAGCCCTGACCTGCGCCTCCAGGCGGCGCGGCTGCTGCATGTGGAGTTCAATCAACAGCGCTGGGATTACAGTTGGCCCACGCTGGCCGAGGCCGAAGACGAGGTGGCGATGCTGTGTCAGCCGCAGCATATCGCCCGTACCAGCATTGACGAACGCGGTTTCCTCTTCGGGTGGATTGGCGGGCTGCCTGAGTATGACGGCTATGTCTGGGAGCTGCACCCGATGGTGGTGCATCCTCAGAATCGTGGCGTGGGCGTCGGGCGGGCGCTGGTGCTCGATCTGGAGCAGCAGGTGGCAGCACGCGGCGGCCTGACGATCACGCTGGGGACAGACGACACGGACAACATGACGAGTCTGGGCGGGGCCGATCTCTACGTTGATCTGTGGGACAAAATCGCCCATATCCAGAACTACAAACAGCACCCGTTTGGCTTTTATCGCAGGATGGGCTACATCATCACGGGCGTCGTGCCGGATGCCAACGGCGTGGGCAAACCCGACATCCTCATGTCGAAGCGCGTGCAAAAGGGCTGATGATCGGACGAGACCAGCGTTTTTAGGGGCCTGGATTGTTAAAATCCCGAACTACATTATCGAGATTGAATCTCTATAATGCCTATGTCGTTTTTGTATTTTAGGACACTCTTATGCGTCACTTCCTTATGCTGTTGCTTGTCTGCGCGTTCGTCATCCTGCCCATCCGCGCCCAATCCAACGCCGTTGAAACGCAGGCCAACGACGGCCTCACCCTCAAGGGCGATTTTTACATGGTCGATGCCAATCATGCGACGGTGCTGCTGCTGCATCAACTGTATACCACGCGGGCCTCATGGCAGAATGCGATTGGTGTGCTGACAGGTGCAGGCTACAACGTGCTGGCTGTCGATGTGCGCGGGTCGGGCGAAACAGGCGGCAAAATCAATTGGCCCAAAGCGGTTGATGATGTGGGTGTCTGGTTGGCATGGCTGCGGAATGCGGCAGGTGTGCGCGGCGATGCCATCTCCACGATGGGATCGAGCATGGGATCATCGCTGGCGATTGTGGGCTGTGCCAATGATGCGGGCTGCCGTACCGCGATTGCGCTCTCGCCCGGATGGTCTTACAGCGGCATTTCGCTGCAAACGCCGCTCAAAACGCTGCTCACGGAGCGTCCGATTCTCGTCATCTATGCGCTGCGAGATCGCTGGCCTGCGCTTGGCGTGCCGAGGATGCTCAAGGCTGCGCCGAATGGCATCGTCACCACCACCTTTCCCGGCCACAAGCACGGCATGGAATTGTTTGAGGACAACACGGATGCGATCTGGGCCAGCGTCCTGGATTGGCTGGCGGGGCATGGCGGTTAGGCGGACGTTTTTGTATTTGACCCCTACAAAATGTGTGCCTGATTCGCCATATTCAACCGTAGGGGCAAGGCGTCTCTATGACCAATGGTGCAAGTCGTAAATTTGAGGTGGGATTGGCGTAGGGGCGCAGCGTGCTGCGCCCAATCCCACCTCAAATTGAAATGCGACCTCCACGACCAATACGCCCCCACCATTCCATCTCTCCTACGGTGTCGTCACAATCCCGCTCGAATCGACGAAGCCCTCCGCCCCATCCGGTGTGCAGACGTGCAGCGTGGTATCGTCGGGCGCGTCATCATGCAGCAGGCGCAGCGGCGTCCCCGATGCCAGCGATCCCAGCGCCACGCCGCCCCGATCCATCAAAGGCAGCGTGTCTTCATAGGCCACAAACACCGTTTTGGTCGGGTCTTCCACGCCAAACAGCAGCCGCTCGGTACAGGTCAGATCGCGCACAAAGCGGTTGCTCGTGGCCCAGGTCAGCAGATCGTTTTTATCGGGCAGCAGGCGCAGCAGCCGCACCGTGTTATCGCTCAGGCCGCCCAACGCACGGCTGCCATCCTGCGTCAGCGAGAGCGTCTTGAAGCCAATCGCCCGCCCGCGATCACTCTCAATGCTAAAGCGCCGCAGCTCAATGCCATCATCCGCTGACCACACGCGCACCGTGCCATCGCTGCCCGCCGAGATCACATCTTTGCCGTTGAGCGTGAAGGCCACGCCGTTGACGACGCGATTATGCCCGGTGAAGCGCTGGAGTTCGCGCCCTGACGCCGCATCCCACAGGCGCATGGTCGTATCCGCCGAGCCGGACAGGATGCGCGTGCCATCGGCATTGATCGCCACCGCCCGCACCTGCCCCGTATGTCCAGCGAACACATGCAGCGGCGTGCCTACGGCGCGATCCCACAGAATCACGCTGTTATCGGTGGAGCCTGTCAGCAGCGTCTTGCCATCCGCACCGAAGGCGATGCTGGTGACGCCGCTCACATGGCCGCTGAACGTGCGGATCGGCTCACCCGTCGTCGCATCCCACAGCGCCGCCTGGTTGTCCGATGAGCCTGTCGCTATTTGCGTGGCATCGGGGCTGAAGATGACGGCCAGGATGAATTTGTTGTGCGCCGGGATAGTCAGATAGGGCGTGGTTTCGCCCACATGCCATAGCGCCAGCGTGCCGGATGATGTGCCGCCCGCCAGCAGCGCCCCATCCGCGCTGAACGCAACCGCCGTAAACAGCGTGCGATCCGGGCTTTGCAACTGCTGGAACACCTGTCCGGAGGGCATTTCCAGCAGCGTCAGCACGCCCACGCTGCCCGATCCATCGCCCAGCTCCACGCTGTCGCCCGCCGCCGCCGCCACCGTGCCGCCCGCATTGAG
>DAOTUR010000318.1:0-4443 GCA_034436915.1 Anaerolineae bacterium | reverse complement strand
ACGATGCATCGTGCCCCTACAAAAGACCAAACAGGGCGTTACGATCAAGACGATGGCTCAAAAACAGCATGATGACCCTGTTTTGAGATTACAAATTCCATTATCAAACGGCTTCTTATATCCCCATTGTTAAAACAAGGGGCTTTACGGCGCTTTTCCGGTAAAATGCTTGTGTCGGTGCGATGGCCCTACCCTGTAATCGATCACTCAAAAGATAAGCCTATGACCCTTGTGTCTCTCGTCGTCCCGGTCTATCACAATGCCCCCAGCCTGCCCGATCTTGTGGCGGTGTTTCAGGCATTGGCGGCCCGCAACCCGGACGACACCTTTGAATTTGTCTTCGTCGATGATGGCTCTGCTGATAACTCTCATGCGGTGCTGCTCGATTTGCAAAAGAACGAACCTCGGATGCGCGTCCTCAAGCTCTCGCGCAACTTTGGCTCGAATCCCGCGATCATGGCGGGCCTGTCGCAAGCGCGAGGCGAGGCTGTCGCCGCCATCGCTGCCGACCTGCAAGACCCGCCCGAATTGATTCACGACATGCTGGAAAAATGGCGGCAAGGACACAAGGTCATCCTGGCAGCCCGCGCCAGCCGTGATGATCCGGGCATTACATCGCTGCTGGCCGATGCCTTCTATGCGCTGTTCCGCCGCTTTGCCATCAAGACCATGCCCACACGCGGCTTTGATTTCTTCCTGCTGGATCGGCAGGTGGTGGATCACATTAACGCCATCCAGGAGAGCAACCCGTATCTGATGGGCCTCATCCTGTGGCTCGGCTTCGATCCGCAGGTGATTTACTATGATCGCCGCGCACGGCCTGAGCGCTACGGCGTCTCGATGTGGACATTGGCGAAGAAGATCAAGTATTTTATCGATTCATTCGTCGCCTTTTCGTATTTGCCCGTGCGGGCGGCCAGCATCCTGGGCTTCATTCTCAGCGGGCTGGGCGGGATTTATGCCCTGATCGTGATCCTGGCGCGGCTGTTGTTTGCCATCCCCGTTGAAGGCTGGACATCGCTGATGGTGGTGGTGCTCATCATTGGCGGGGCGCAGATGGTTATGATCGGCATTCTGGGCGAATATCTCTGGCGCAACCTGGATGAGACGCGCAAGCGCCCGCGCTTCATCATCGAGCGGCGGTCTGAAGCTGACGCTGTACAGCCCCACGAGGCCAATGGCCCTAGTGATGTCTTGACGGATAAAGCGTAAATAGGCATTCTGAGAACACAGGGATTTTCGCTTAACGAATTTTAAACGCTCAATTCAGAGAGGGAGTGATGATGCTGACTCATTTGTCATTGGAAGAGCTGCATGAGGGGTTGGCAGCACTCGGTCAATCGCCTGCCGACTACGGCACGGTTGAGATGATCGTCCGTCGTCCCGACAAAGGCGAACGTGAGGTCTTGAATCAGGCCGAATTGGATGTAACTGTCGGTCTGGTGGGGGATAACTGGCAGGCACGCGGCAGCAAAGCGATGGAAGATGGTCGCGCCCATCCCGAAGCCCAGATTGCCATCATGAACAGTCGCACGATTCAGGCCATCGCCCAGGATCGTGCTCTGTGGTCGCTGGCAGGCGATCAGTTGTTCCTGGATCTGGATTTGAGCGTGGAAAATCTTCCAGCGGGGCAGCGTCTCGCTATCGGCACAGCCATTTTAGAGGTGACGGCGCTGCCTCACAATGGCTGTGCAAAATTCACTGAGCGTTTTGGCAGTGGGGCGACCAAACTCGTCAATTCGCCCGAAGGTCGGCAGCATCGGCGGCGCGGGATCAACACGCGGATTGTTCAGGCAGGCACGATTCATGTCGGGGATACAGTGCGAAAGATTGTTTCGTCCGGCGAGGTCAATTGAAACGCCATTTTGCCCTGTATGAATAGCGGTTGGGTGTAGAGGCGCATCACGATAGTAGGCGTATTGTCGTTGTAGGGGCGCGAGCAAAGCCACCGAAGGTTTAGATCGCGCCCAGAACACGGTTTTTCAACATGGGCGACCCATGAGTCGCCCCTATACCAGCACGATTTTACGAATCACAAAGACTTACCACCTAATCGTGTACGCCTACCAGCGTGGTGCGACCTTGATTGAGAACATCGTTTTTGGGCGCAGCACGCTGCGCCCCTACACATCATCTTTTGTGAGCCTCAAATTATTGACGCACAATCATCTTATTTCTACATCCTCGTCCCTCTACTCCAACGGCACACGCACACTGCTCAACACACTGTCGAGCAGCGCCTGGGCCGCTGCCGTGCGGCGATCTCGCGCCAGAATGCGATGCACCCCGGCGGCCCGCACCGCTGTCTTGATATCATCCGGCGTCACAAAATCGCGCCCGCGTAGCAGCGCCAATGCCTGTGAGCAGCGCTGAATCGCCACCCCTGCACGCGGGCTGAGGCCCAACACCGCATCGGGATGGGTGCGCGTGGCATGATTGATCTGCACGATATACTCTTTCAAAGCACGGGTGACATCAATCTGCATGACCTGGGCTTGCAGCGCGATGATCTGCTCCATATCCATCACGGGCTGCACCTGATCGAGCGCACTGCCATGTTCTTCACGCTCCAGGATGCTGACCTCATCGGCGTGGTCAGGATAGCCGAGATTGAGCGCGATCAAAAAGCGGTCAAGCTGGGCCTCCGGCAGCGGGAACGTCCCCGCCATCTCAATCGGATTCTGAGTCGCCATCAGGAAAAACGGCAGCGGCAGCAAATGCGTCTCGCCATCGCTTGTGACCTGCCCTTCCGCCATTGCTTCAAGCAGGCTGGATTGGGTACGGGGCGAGGCGCGGTTAATTTCATCCACAAGGACGATCTGCGCGAACAAGGGGCCAGGCCGAAAGTCAAAGCGCTGCTCCCGCTGATCATACACAGCGGCTCCCGTAATATCACTCGGCAGCAGATCGGGCGTGCATTGGATACGCTTGAAGCTGGCATGGAGCGACTGCGCCAGTGCCCGCGCCACGAGTGTTTTTCCCAGGCCGGGGACATCTTCCAGCAAAACATGCCCCCGCGCCAGGAGTGCCGCCAGCAGCAGTTCCAGCTTGAGCGGATCGATCACAACAGCCCGTTGAATCGAGGCAATGAGAGGTTGCAGCGCCGAGGCTGTGCGGGGTGGTATGGATGAACGCAGCATACTGTGTCCTTAAATCCCAACGATCAACTGTCGCATTATAAGCGCACTTGTGCCTATCAAAGCGCAAATGTTTCGATAAACCTGAGTTTTGAATAGGTTTTTAGCGTGTATTTTTGCTTTTCACCCTCACCCCAACCCCTCTCCCACTGCGTGGGAGAGGGGCTTGCACCCAAAGACCAACTTGGTCTCTCTGCCCTAATTCTCCTCTTTGTGATGCAGCGAGTGATGCAGGCGGGCATACTGAATCGCCTCCTGCTGCGTATCAAAGATGGGAATATTGAGAGCGTGAAACTGCGGTTGCTTCAGGAGTTCGGTAGCCATCTTTGCCCATTTATTGTCGCCGACTACGATCACCGTGACATCGGGATCGGCAGATGAGCCGGGCAGATCGCTGTTGCTGGCAAGGCGCAGAATGCCCAGGACTTCCGTAAAGGTCGATTCGGCATGTGTGAAATCGGAGATGCGATAGAGATGCCCGCCGATCTCATTTTTGAATTCGGCTGATCACATAAACATTTCGCGGGCGTCCTGGATGCTGAAATGTCCATCCGTATTCATGATGATAATCGGGCTGTTTTCGACGTAATCAAAAGAAAGGCCCATAAAATTTTCGCCTGGGGACACCGGGTTTTAACCCGGTGGGGAAAGGCGTCCTTCCTTTCTAATAGCTGTAGCCGTCCGAGTGGTGAAGCATCTTGAGGTACTTGGGATGCACGTCAAATCCCCTGGGCGCAAATGAAGGCCGCTTGCGGATCGCCACCCGCCCGACATGCGTGCTCGCGTGTTTGCCTTTTGGCACAATCGCTTGAACCAAATCGCCTGTTTTGAAGCCGTAGGCGGTGCTGCTGATTTTGGCCGCCGTGCGTGGAAAACCGTATTGATCCGGTAGCGTCATCTGGCGGCTTTGGCGGCCCGTTGCTTTAATCAACAGGGGCCGATGGGTCGCAGAGAGTTTAACCGTGCCGCCACTTTCGCCCACACACGCCGCATCAATCCAGTGGGCTTTGGGGTAGCCCTGCGAGAAGCGATTGAACTTGGTGCGTCCTCCTGTTCCGCTTTCAACGGGCAGGCCCGTCAACTTGAGACGTTCAAACAAAGCCCAGCGGGTGGCATTGACCGCAGCAGCATCTTTCAAGGGCTGCTTGGCCTTCGCCTGGACTTCGGGATAGCCAAACTCAGCGGCAGTCTGTGTGCCTTTCTTTTTATTACAGTCATGACAAGCCAAAGAGAGGTTACTCACACGATGTGAGCCGCCGCGTGTGCTGGGAATGATATGCTCGACTTCCAGCGGCAGGTCTTTCAC
>DAOTUR010000317.1:0-6478 GCA_034436915.1 Anaerolineae bacterium | reverse complement strand
CCAATGATGCGCTGCTGACGAAAACAAATCTCGCCATTACATCGGTGTATGGTACGAATGATGGGTTGTTCACGGTGGATTCGCTGGAGAAGAGCAAGGCGCTGCTGCCCCCACAAACGGTGTACACCAAAATTGAGGGCGGCAATCATGGTCAGTTCGGTTGGTACGGCCCGCAGGCAGGCGATAATGCGGCCACGATTGCGCCAGAAGAGCAGCAGGTGCAGATCGTCAATGCGGCCAAAGCGCTGTTTGAAAGCTTGAAGTAGGGACGCGCTTTTGTGCGTCTGTTTTGCGATAACTCTGTTTTATCTGATGTGATTGACAATCGTAGGGGCACGACATGTCGTGCCCAAAAATGTACATATCCAATCGGGTGATCCATGTGTCACCCCCGCAACCTGCTATCCCCCGAACAACGCCCGCCACAGCAAAAACACCGCCATGCCCACGCCAATGGTCAGCAGCAGATTCTTTGTGCGCCATGCAATCAAAATGGCGACGAGGCCCGCGATCAGGCCCGCATTCTGCACGCGCAGATCGAGCGTGTCTTTGGGCATGAGGATGACCGGAGCACAGATGGCTGTCAGCACCGCTACAGGCACATAGCGCAGCGCCCGTGACAGCGAATCGGGCAGTTGAATACGTCCCACCAGCACCAGCAGGGGATAACGGGCGAGATACGTCACCACGAACATGCCGAAGATCAAAATCGCTTCATTGAGGGTCAACATCAGGCACTCTTCTTTTTTTCAGGCGCGGCCTGCTGGAGTTCGAGCATCACGCCTGCTGCAATGCCTGCTGCTGCCGCAATGATCAATCCGATTTTGTTGGGCATGGGGGCCGTGATAAGCGATGTGATGGCCGCCACGAGCGCACACACAAACATCGGGCGGTTGACGATGAGCGGCACAATGATACCCAGGAACGTCACGACCATCGCAAAATCCAACCCCGACGAGGCCAGTCCTTTGAACTGCGTGCCGGCCAGGATGCCGATCCATGTACACACATTCCAATTGCTGTACATGGCAATGCTGGAACCGAGATGATACCAGTGGGCATGGGGCAGGTCTTGTTGATAGTAGCGGATGACAACCGCATACGTCTCATCGGTCAGCCAGAAGCCTAGCGGGATGAGCCAGCGCTGCGGCAGGTTCTTCACATAGGGGCCAAGTGAGGCGGCATACAGCGCATGACGCAGATTGACGATGAAGGTCGTCACAAGGATAAACGGCATCGCCACGCCCTGGCCGACCAGATTGGCCCCAATGAACTGCGATGACCCCGCGAAGACGAACAGGGAGAAGCCCACAACGGCCATCGTCGAGAGGCCCGCGCTGATGCCAAGCGCCCCAAACAGGATGCCAAAGGGAATCGCGCCTAGAATCATGGGCAGCGTATCGCGTGCTCCCAGCAGGAAAGCGCGGCGCGGCGTCAAGGTGTCACTCACAGGCGAAGATGTTGTCATCACTGTGCTCATCTTGATCCTTTAAAGAGTCGCTTGAGGAATTCAGGCGCTTTGTTGACCTGAACCTTTAACATAGCGCACATTGATCATCCGTCCTAGAACCATCGAAAAAAATGGCCTCATCTCCTGGAGGGCAGTCTGTCTTGTCAGGGATGAGCGCATGGCCTATGATTCGCGTCCTGTTTGCCCTGTATGAAAAAGGCTTTTTATGCGTCTTTCACCGCTGACTCGTGTCATCGGGATCATCGTCGTTGTGGCGCTTGTCGTCATCGTCACGGCTGCGCTCATCCCCCGACAAACGAATCTGGCTTACGATATTGGCATTCAATTCGTCAATGCGGCCAGCAAGGGCGATGAGGCGGCGGCGCTGACGGCGCTCAGTCCCGAATTGCAGGCGTATGTGAAGGCGAATTGTCCGGAGGGTCGCGTCTCGGCCTGCATCCGTGCGTATGCCCCCGCTGAGTGGGGCCAGTTTCAGAGTGCGGTATTTCGGCGGGCGCAGCCGGAAGGCCCGAATATCTGGCATGTCCAATATGTGAGCACATATGAGCAGGACAAGGGGGCCAGCGGCGTGTGCATCTATACGCGCATGGAACGGGCAGGCGATATATGGCAGGTGACGCGCTGGTCGGGCTGGGTGTGGTGCGGCGATGCCCCCGGCGGCATCAGCTATTTGATGCGGCCCGATGCGGCGAATCATGCGCCGTAATATCGATCAGGGGCATACAATGATGAATTTATCTGTACGCGCATCGCTGCTTGTTGTCATCGTCCTGATGATGGCGGCCTGTACCTCTGTGCCATCTCAACCTCCCGCGCAGCTTCAAAGTACGCCGGGCGTTTTCGTGATTGTGCAGGAGCGCACAGTGCAAACGCCGCTGTATTCGGTGGATGCGCCCGCAGGCTGGAAGATCGTCAAGAGCAACGTGGCCGCAGAGCAGGCGGTGGTGCTGGTCTTTGCCGCCGCCGATAATACGATGACGATCACCGTCAGTGATGCCTCGCTCCCCGTGCGAGAGGTTGACGCGGCCTTTGTGCAGCAGGTGGCCCGCGTCACATTAGCGAATGGGCAGACAATCGCTCTAGATGGACAGGCCAAACGCGAATTGGCCTCGCAGTTGAGCGCGGCATTTGAGGCTGTGCGGCAGTCAATTCGCCTGCCAGAGTAAGACAGCGTATGCCGCTCAAATCTGAATCTCGTGTATGATGAAAGATAGCGTGTTTCGACACGAAAATGCTCATAACGGTTAGGTTTGGATTTTATGACAGACGTTGAAATTCGGCCCCGATCATTCCTCATTGCGTGGCTCGTTGGCGGGGTTCTCATTTACCCCATGTCGATTATCCTTCTGGCGGCGTTATGGGTCGGGCTGGCAATTATTTTTGGCAGTTTGTATCGTCCCTCTTACGATGACATGAATTTTCTGGGCGGCATCGCTGCGATTGTGGTGTCCGGCGCGGCGATTGGCTTTTGTGTCGGGGCGGTGCAGCGGCTTTTGCTGCGGCGCTACCTGTGCTGGACAGCCGATCATTGGCGGCGCAACAGCATGATCGGCGGGACGCTGGCCGCCTGTGTAACACTGGTGGTCTATGGCTTTGCCCGCACGATGTTGCAGCGGCGCATGGGGTATTACATGCCCACGCCGGAGCCTGCCGCGATGGTGATCATGCCGCTGTTCATTGGTGTGACGAGTGTGCTGCAATGGATGGTGCTGCGTCATGCGGTGCGTCAGGCGCTGCTGTGGGTGCTGGCAAATGTGGTCGGTGGCCTGGTCTTCAGCGGCATGTTGTGGATCAATGCGCCGCGCATGGATGACAGCACTGCCTGGCTTGCGCTGGTCACAGCCGTGTTGGGGCAGGCATTCATCACGGGCTTCGTCATGCTGTGGTTGTTTGAGAAGCAAGCCTATCCCATCGACGACAACGAGACGGCTGCTCCGCAGGGGCCGCGCTCTCTGTGGGATGATGCCATTTAACACCAATCTGTCTTAGCCATCCAACTCCTGTGGGCGCGAGTGTTTGCGCCCTCTCTATCCTCATCATGCAAAATCCAAAACCAATGAACACTGAGCGCGAACAGCGCATTCTCAACGCGGCGGCGCGTCTGATTGTGCAGTACGGCTATGACAAGACCACCGTGAGCGAGATCGCGCAGGCGGCGGGCATTAGCAAAGGTGCGGTGTATCTGCATTTTGACAGCAAAGAGACCCTGTTTGATGCGCTCATCAAGCGTGAATTCTGGCGCTTTGCGGAGGCGTACCTCAAACGGCTGGACGCTGACCCCGACGGCGGCACCATTGCAGGTATCTACAAAAACACCCTCTATACTATGCAGGACACGCCCCTGATGCAGGCGCTGTTTCGCCAGGATCGGCGGGTGCTGGGAGCGTATGCGCGGCGCAATGCGAATCTGTCCCAGTTTCGTGCTGCGTCCAGCGCCCAATTTGTGAGCTGGATGCAGCAGGTGGGGGCGGTACGGCGCGATATTGCCCCGCAGGTCGCCGCCTATATCATGACTATGCTCTCCTACGCCCTCATCAGCATGGATGATGTGCTGCCGCCGGAGCAGATTCCGCCGATAGAAGAGGTCATCGAAGGGATTGCGCTCGTGCTCGGCACAGCACTCACACCGCCTGACGCACCGCCGAGTGAGAATGTCAAGGCGATGATGCGGCAGGCGATTGAGGCGGCGCGAGGCGTGTATGGGGAGTAACCCCTTCTTTAAAAAAGGTCTATGAAAAACGCATCTTGTTCTCTTTTTGTGAGATAACAGTGTCAAGATTCGTTTAAGACTGTCCCTCACGTCATGATGAGGAGACTGATACAATTTTGCTGCGCTGCATGAGGGGTTTCTGTGAGTCACGTTCTTCAACATACACTCTCCAATGGTTTAACAGTTCTCCTCAAAGAAGAACATACGGCTCCGGTGGTCAGTTGGTGGGTTATGTACCGCGTCGGCAGTCGCAATGAGCGCACGGGCACGACGGGCCTCTCACACTGGGTTGAGCATATGATGTTCAAAGGCACGCCGCGCTTTCCGGCAGGCACGCTGGATCGCCTGATTGATCGGGCCGGGGGCCAGTGGAATGCTTTCACCTCGCTCGATCACACCATGTACTATGAAACGCTCCCGGCAGATCGGGCCAGCCTCGCGCTTGAAGCCGAAGCGGATCGCATGGCGAATGCTGTGTTCCGCGACGAGGATGTCGAATCCGAGCGCACCGTCATCATGTCGGAGCGGCGTGATAACGAAAACAGCCCGCTCTTCTGGCTGAACGAAGAGCTGCGGAGTGCCGCTTTTCGCGTGCATGGCTATCACCACGAAGTCATTGGCGATATGGTCGATCTGGAGCGGATCAAACGCGACGATCTCTATAATCACTATCGCACCCACTATGTGCCATCCAATGCTGTTGTGGTGGCGGTGGGATCGTTCGATACGGCGGAGATGCTGCGCCAGATTGACACGCTGTATGGCGATCTGCCGACTGTGCCGCGCCCGGAGTTGTTTGTGCGGCCAGAACCGGAACAGCAGGGCGAACGCCGCGTGATTGTGGAGCGCCCCGGCAATACGACATTCGTCACGCTGGCCTATCGCGTGCCGCCTGCGCTGCACCCCGATTGGATGCGCCTGGAAGTCATGGACAGCATTCTGAGCGGATCAGGCGGCGCGAAGACCAGCCGCATGTATCAGGCGCTCGTCAAAACCGGAATTGCCGCGCATACGGGCGGCGGCCTGCAAGAGACGATTGACCCTTATTTGTATACCCTGCGGGCCACCGTCAGCGATACGTACACGCCGGAGCAGACCGAAAAAGCACTGTTCGAGCAGATTGACCGCCTGCTGCACGATGGCATCACTGAGGCGGAACTCGCCAAAGCCAAGAAGCAGGCGCGGGCCTCGTTCGCCTACAGCACCGAGAGCGTCACCAATCAAGCCTACTGGTTGGCACAGTCGGCGGCTTTAGGCGATGTCCACTGGTTTTCAACCTATCTGGAGCGCCTCAATGCGGTCACACGCCAGGATGTCCAGACCGTCGCACAAACTTATCTCACACCCCGCCGCCGTATTGTCGGATGGCTTATCCCTACCTCCGACGGAGACTCCGCATGATCCGCGTTTTTGATCTGCCGCGCCCGGAAACAATCACCCGTGTGGCGCTGCCCAATGGCATTGTGATCCTGGTCTACGAAAATTTTGAAGTCGAATCCGTCGTCCTCAGCGGCTCATTGGAGGGCGGCAGTATCTTTGAGACGCCCGCTCAGAACGGCCTCTCGGCACTCACGGCGGCAGCCCTGATGCGCGGCACACAGACACGCGACTTCGACACGCTGCATGGCACGCTGGAAGAATTGGGGGCGGATTTGTCGGTGGGGGCGGGCCAGCACAGCATCGGCTTCGGCGGCAAGGCATTGGCGGAAGACTTGGTGGTGCTGGTCGAACTGCTCAATGATGTGCTGCGCTCTCCCACGTTTCCAGCCGATGCGATTGAGAAGCTCAAGGCGCAGCGCCTGACGGAACTGAAATACAGCCAGACCGACACGCGCTATCGGGTGGGGCTGGCCTTCCGCGAAGCCCTGTATCCCGCGACTCATCCCTATCATTATGGCATCACAGGCACGCCGGAGACGCTTGGCCCGCTCACAGCCGATGATTTACGGGCGTTTCATCAGCAGAACTACGGGCCACGCGGGATGATTATCTGCATTGTGGGCGCGGTGAAAGCCCGTGATGCCGTTGCGATTGTTGAGCGCTTTCTGGCGGATTGGCAGAATCCCGATCAGCCCACGCCGCCGCTGCTGCCCGCGCTAGAGGCTCCACACGCCCAACGCCGCCGCTACACGCCCATCTCCGGCAAGACCCAAGCGAGCATCCTCATGGGGACGCTCGGCCCCTCGCGGACGGCTCCGGATTATCATGCCGCCACGCTCGCCAACAGCATCCTGGGTGAATTTGGCATGATGGGACGCATTGGCAGCGTCATCCGTGAGCAGATGGGGCTGGCCCTG
>DAOTUR010000316.1:0-5562 GCA_034436915.1 Anaerolineae bacterium | reverse complement strand
GCATTCTTTGATCTCAATTTGAACTCGAAACCCGGAAAATGAATGCCGCACATCATGCCACATGGCCCACTAGTACACGTTAGCGGAAGTTCACAAGCATTTCGTTCAGTTTCTTTTAGGAACAAAGCTGAAATAAGTTAAGCAGAAGGGACAGCACAATAATTCCATTGAGGCAGGAAATCATCAAAAGGAATCGGCAAATTATTTTTAAATTCTTCGGTGACTTTACGCCCCGTTTCGTAAAGCTGATCGAGAATGTGAACGCAGACACGCAACCCGTGTTGGGTTTGAGTCTGTTCCATCAAGGATTTGACTTGCTCAAGGGAGTGAAAAAGGACACCCTGACAAGCGCGAGTGACATGTGGGAATAAGCGATGGTCAGCAGGATTATACTTTGAAGTATAAGGCGGATCATGGGCGATACGGATCGTTAAGCCCAGATCATCAGCCAGTTCTTGAAGTGCTTTTTTGAAAAGATAATGGCGAGATGAATGACTTCCTCCTCCATCACAAAGAATCAGGATGGCGTGGGCGTTGGGATAGAGATGTTGTCCCTGATGCTGCCACCACAAGCGCAAACTATCACAAGCAAAGTCCGCGGTAGCGTGACTCGTGCCGAGCGTGATAAATCCAAGGTTATGGGTCAGATCGTAAATGCCATGTGGAATCACCTTGCCGTGTGCGAAACTGGGAAAATCATGATCGTAAGCCTCAACATCGTCCTGTGTGTAGATGTGTCCCGCCCGATAGAAATGACCTAAAAGTTCTTTTTTCTTCATATAATACATAGAAATAACTTATAGCAGCTCCAGGGGAATGAATCGGCGCAATCGTGATGATGGGTCTTGTGCAAAATATGATCATCAAGGGAGGTCTCATAACACGCCCCTCTCAAGCAAAAAGTCGCCATCGCAACGGGCAAACCATCAATGAGGCATTTGCATTTCTCCGCCATAAAGACCCCACACAGCCCGATCTCATCGAATATATTGGCGTCGTCATATAGGCGACACCATGCCATAGGCGGCGCAATCCCCTCTCACAAGGCTGTCCAGTCGCTTTCGTGCGCGATGATGCGCACAGCAATCTGCGCCTGAGTGAGAGCCTCCGTCAGCGGCGCAACGGCCAAACCGCCTGATGGGTACGACTCTTCATCCGCCAGAATCACCAACAAACGCCCGCCGCGCCGATGCAGCGCGACCAGATCTCCCACCAGATCAAGCGACGGATGGGTGATGAACACGGCCACAAACGGCGGAAATCCCGACTGACGCAGTTGGGCGGCAAGTCCTGAGCGCTGTGTCGGCGGGACACGCGCCAGATAATCGAGCAGGATATCCTGCGTCAGCGCCCCGTGCGGATGGGCCATATCCGTCTCATCGGCATACAGCGACAGCGCATAGTGACGGCGCAGCGCATACTCACCCACGCTCAAGGCCGCTTTGATGAGCCTCTCAAACGGGGTATGTTTTGTCGTGGGGGGCGGCCACAGCGGGCTGTAACGGTCTAAAATGAGCGAGACGCCGGGCTGCGCCTCCTGAGCAAACTCCTTACTCATCAACACACCTGTCCGTGCCACACTCGCCCAATGAATATGCCGCATCGAATCGCCCGGACGATGAGGCCGCACCCCAATCACTTCACTGCCCCATCCAGCACGCGGCTGCGTCTGCTCTGCGGCAGGCTGCTCATCCAGCAGCGGCAGACGCGACAGCGGGCGAAACTCAGGGTAGATCACCTGGGGATCAGGCTGCACGACAGACCGTCTCTGCTGGAAAAAGCCAAAGGGTGCAGCCGACGACACCTCAATCGGCGGAAAGCGATACACACCGCGCCGATGAATCGGAAACGTCAGGGTGTAATGCAGCGGCGTTTCCCGCGCAATCAGCGGCAGATATAATGTGGTACGGGCTGCTTCGCTGTCAGGGTCAGCCAGCCGGCAGATATGCGTCACGCTCACCTGAACAGCAGGCAGCCGTGATTCGCGGGCAAAGGTCAGGGTCAGCGTGAGCGGATCGCCCTCGTGCAGAGGCGTCTCAGGCGCAAATAAGAGCGGGCCGCTGATGGGAGATGTCTCAGTGCCTTCACCAGGCGCAAGCTGCCGCTGCACCCGAATATTGCGTGCTGCCCCGCGATTCAGCACGGCGGCAGCGAGCACGAGGCCCACCAGAAGCGCCACAATCACATACAGCCAGCCGATTTGTGTCTGGTTTGCGCCCAGATAAAACACAAAGGCCGCGCCTAAAAACCATCTCCCGCGTGAGGTCATAGCCACTCTTTCAACGCTGCATTCCCATCTGTGTTATGAGCGATAAGTTTATAGCCCGATTTCAGCGCTGGTAGGCCCTGCGTCCCCATTTTACAATAGAGTCGTTCAAGGGAAACATATGACACGCGGCGGACTCCTCATCGTGATTTTTGCATTGGCGGCGGCGCTGTTGTACGGCATCGCACAGCCATCGCCTGCAAGCCGTGTCCCCGCCACCTTTACGCCTGTCCTGTTCCGTCAAACAGCCATCCCGCCTTCCCCTACCGCAGCGCAGAGGCCGCTTCCCACGCCCACCTCGCTCCCAACCGCGACGGACGCTCCCGCCCTCCCGCCCTCCCAACCGCTCCCACCCACTGTCAACGGTGTGCCACTGGATCAAATCATCGTCATCAGTCCCGATACAGCGGCGCATATTCGGGCGATCTACGCTCAGGGCCAGACGATGCATCGCAATCCGCACGCCTTCAGCAAGATTGGTGACAGCACGATTGAAAATCCCTATTTCCTGACGCGCTTCGATGGCACAGATTACAATCTGGGCGATTGGGCGGGCTTGCAGGGCGTCATCATGTATTATCAGGGGTCGTTCGGGCGGCAGGGCGAGGCGGTCAAGCGCGGTTTACACTCGTGGTCGGCGCTCGATCCCTGGTGGGCTGATCCGCAGGATTGTGAGTTGCATGAAACGGTGGTCATGTGCGAGTTTCGCGCCAACAATCCGGCCGTTGTCTTCCTACGCCTGGGTTCCAATGATAAGGGCGTGCCAGCGGGATTTGAGAGAAATATGCGCCAGATTCTTGATCTGGCACTGCTCAACGGCATAGTGCCGATCATTGGCACGAAGGCGGATCGCTTTGAGGGCGCAAACGGCGCGAACAACGTCATCCTCCGCAAGCTGGCCGCTGAGTATGCGCTGCCCTTGTGGGATTTCGACAGGGTGGCCCAGACCATCCCCGGTTACGGATTGGCGGAAGACGGTGTGCATCTCACCACCTTTTACGCCCATGATTATCGACAGAGCACAGCACTGCAACGGGGCTACGGCCTGCATAATCTCACCGCCCTGATTGCGCTGGATACGGTGTGGCGCACCCTCCAGGATGATCCCTCGTAAGTGTTTGTCAGGCGGTCTGAAATGCTGTAGGATACAGAAAACAATGGGATCAACATGGTGGCACAACAGCTCTCGCTTTTCCCAAAAGACCCTACCACCATACCCCCTTTCAAAACACAATTCCTGAAATGGATCGGTAACAAGCAGCGTATTGCTCATACCATCATCTCTCACTTCCCCTGGCACTATGACAATTATATCGAGCCATTTGTTGGCTCTGGCGCTGTCCTGGGGACGCTTGCGCCGCAGCGGGCCATCGCCTCGGATGTGATGAAGCCGCTCATCGATTTATGGCAAATGCTACAGAGTCAGCCTGAGACGGTCATTGAGTGGTACACAACCCGATGGAAGCGATTTCAAGCGCAGCCCGATTATGCCTATCGCTCGATCCAGGCGTCATACAATGCCGCCGCCAACGCCGCTGATTTGCTGTTTCTCTCGCGCTCCTGTTATGGCGGGGTCATCCGCTTCCGCAAGGATGGCTACATGAGCACGCCGCAAGGGGTGCATACGCCCATTTCGCCGGAGAGTTTTCGTGAGCGGGCCTTGACATGGCATCAGCGCATCCAGGGGACGACCTTTCTTCACGGCGATTTTGAGGCGACGATGGCTGCTGCACAAAAAGACGATATCGTCTATTGTGATCCGCCCTACTGGGAGACGCAGGCCATCCTCTACGGCGCACAGGCATTCAGTCTGCCACGCTTATTGAAAAGCATCAGTGAATGTAAGGATCGCGGCGTTCACGTGGTGCTCAGCATTGATGGCACGAAGAAATCAGGCAAAAATCCGATTGCCATCCCCTTTCCGCCAGGATTGTTTGAGCATGAGGTGTATCTGACGCTGGGGCGTTCGATGCTGAGACGATTCCAATTGGAAGGAAGCACCCTTGAAGCCGAGATTGTCACAGACCGTCTTCTCCTCACCTATTAACGATGGTATCAAGCGCTGGCTCCTGATCGCTGCACTGCTCATCGCCCTATGTGACTCTCTCGCGGCGCAGGTTGCTGTACCGTTCAACCCGTTTGAGCCGCTGCCGTATGATCAGGCAGTGCGGGTGCGCGATATTTATGAACGCGGCAAAAAGCTCGGCAATCAGCCCAATGTCTTCTCCAAAGTCGGTGACAGCCTCACTGTCTCATCCACGTTCTTCCGTCCGATTGGCGAAGGCTTTTATCGTCTGGGCGATTATGGTCATCTGCAAGCGGTGATCGATTTTTACAGCGACACACATCTCTATACGGGCAATTCATTCTCAAACAAATCGATGGCAGCGGGCATCGGCTGGGCGGCAGCGGCAGCGCTTGACCCGCGTATCAGTGATGCCTACCTCTGCAACTACAACGAAATGCCGCTCGTCTGCGAGTATCGCCTGAGCAAGCCCTCCATCGCGTTCATCATGTTCGGGACGAATGATGTTGGCTACGTGAAGCCATCTCTGTTTCGTCTGGATATGCAGCGCATCATTGATGTGTCATCGGATATGGGTGTGATCCCGATTCTGAGCACGATTCCGCCGCAGTTCAATCGGCCAGAGAAGATCGCCCAGTTCAACGACATCATCCGTGATCTGGCCAACACGAACGATCTGCCGCTGTGGGATTACTATGTCTCAATGAGCGTGCTCGATGATGGCGGCATCAGCGAGGATGGTTTGCACCCGTCCGCGCCGCCGGAGGGCTATGCCTTTGCCGCACATTTTTATCTGCCGTATGCGAATTATGGCTATGTGGTACGCAATCTGACCGGGTTGCAAATGTTGTACCGTCTGTGGTCACAGTTGCAAACGATTCCGAATTGAGGGGGATAATACTCTTGAACCATAGAGGACACGGAGAAATCTTTGTTAATCTGATGGAGAAGAATGAAAGACTTCATAATGATTTGGTGTTTTAAGAAAAAATAGGGCGAGTCATGACTCGCCCCTACAAATACCCTGTAGGGGCGCAGCGTGCTGCGCCCAAAATACCAATCTCATCATTTGTCTTTTAAAACTGTTCTCCATGAGTTTTGCATGGTCTTATTTTTCACCCCTCACCTCACCCCAACCCCTCACCCCTTGTGGGCTATACATTACCCACATCTTTTTGGGGAAGGGGAGAGGGGGAAACGAAGTGCTTTCTCGCACGAAAGCTGCCCTATGAACGCTGCATCGACCCCCTTGGAACGAGGCAGTAGCGGG
>DAOTUR010000315.1:0-6861 GCA_034436915.1 Anaerolineae bacterium | reverse complement strand
TGATGCCACCGTTCAGCCTGTCCTCCTCTCAAGCAGCGATGGCGGCCGTATCTACCGCCGCTCTCTGGCGATGCTGCTGACAGTGGCGGTGTCTCAACAGTGGGACTGCGAAGTCAGCGTGCAGTATGCTCTGCCTGATGGCGGCTTTTACTGTGAGCTGATCAATCATCCGCAGCCGACGCCTGACCAATTGGCCGAATTGGACACGACGATGCGGGCGATGGTCGCCGCCGATCATCCCATTGAGAAGCGGCTCGTCACGCTTGAAGAGGCGCGTACCGTCTTTGAGGAACGCGGCGCACAGGACAAGGTTCGCCTGCTGGAATATCGCGCCCGCGATCACCTCGTGCTGTATAACCTGCTGGGACGCGAAGATTACTACTATGGCTATATGACGCCCTCGACGCGCTATCTCGATACCTTCAAATTGGTTCCCGTCGAAACGGGCTTTGTGCTGCAATATCCGCGCCAGGAGACGCCGACAGTTTTGGGCGATATGGCGCTGTACAACAAACTCAGCACTGTCTTCGCACAGGCGGATGAGTGGCTTGAACGCCTCGGCGTGGAAGATATTGGCAGCCTCAATCGTCTGGTGACGCGAGACACGGTGCAGGAACTTATCCTTGTGGTGGAAGCCCTGCATGAGCAGCAGGTGGCACGCATCGCGGGCGAAATCGCCGAAAAGCATGAGAGCGAAGGGGCGCAGTTGGTACTGATCGCCGGGCCATCCTCCTCCGGCAAAACGACCTTCTCGCGCCGCCTCGCCATTCAGATCATGGCACACGGCCTTCGTCCCTTCACGCTGGAGATGGACCATTACTTCGTGGATCGGGAGGCCACGCCGCGTGATGAAAATGGCGACTTCGATTTCGAGTCGCTGTATGCGCTTGATCTTGCCCGCTTCAATGCCGATCTTGTCCAGATGACTGCGGGCGAGGTGGTGCAGCTCCCGCGCTTTGATTTCCTTAAGGGCAAGAGCGTTCCGGGACGCACCGTGCAGCTTGCCGCCAACCAGATCATCATCCTGGAAGGCATTCACGGACTGAATCCCAATCTCGTGACCAGCATTCCGACGGAGAAAATGTTCCGCATTTATGTCTCGGCGCTGACGCAGTTGAACATCGATATTCATAACCGCGTCTCGACCACTGATGTACGTCTGCTGCGCCGTATCGTGCGCGATGCCCGCACACGCGGCTATACAGCCACCGATACGCTCAATCGCTGGCGCAGCGTGCGGCGCGGCGAAAAACGCAATATTTTCCCCTATCAGGAAAATGCGGATGCGATGTTCAATTCGGCCCTCGTGTATGAACTGGCCGCCCTGCGCCCTTTCGCCGAGCCGTTGCTGCTGCAAGTGCCGCAGGATGTGCCTGCCCACCTCGAGTCCAACCGTCTGCTCTCGTTCCTCAGATGGGTACAGCCCTTCAGTGAGCGGCAGCAGGCGATGATTCCCGATACCTCGCTGCTGCGCGAATTCATGGGCGGCTGCATTCTGGACAATTATCATCCGGGCGAACTGGATTACGGGCATTAGAGACATACATCCAGGACTTTCGCTTGGGTTATTCAAGACGGTTGTCAACGCTTCAAATTCTTAGATTTTGATCTATCATGACCCGTTCTGATTTATCCAAGCGAAAGTCCTAACATCGTATTTGTAGGGACGGCCTTCTGGTCGTCCGCCCGTGCGATCTGAAAACTCTCAAACGGATATGCAGAAGCACGTCCCTGCAAGACACTCTCTCAATTTGGCAGTATTTGGCACCAGTTTTCATAGATTTGGCAGCGATAAACCAGCTACGATGGCAGAAATTCACACATCTGGAGGTTTACCATGACTGCACAAGCAAACGTTTCTCTCCGCCCACCTACAGCAACGCAGACAGATTATGTGCTGCTGCGCCGTACACTACTCGCCAATACCATCTTCAGCGGTGGGGCAGGCATTGCAATGGCACTCTTTCCTAATCAGCTCGAAGCCTTCATGGGCGGCAAAAATCCTGAAGTCCTCTTTCTGCTTGGAATTGGCTTGATTATCTTTGCTGTCCTCACCTTCACAACGGCGCGGGAAACACCTCTGAACCGTATGAAGGGCTGGATCGTGTTTGAGTTGGACGTGCTGTGGGTGGTGGCGAGTGCCATCGCTCTCCTCACAAATCTGTTTGCTCTCAACACGGCGGGCAACCTGCTGACGCTCGTCGCTGCGCTTAGCGTAGCCGATTTCGCCTTCTTTGAATGGCTTGGCCTGCGTCGGGGTAAGGCCAATCGCTAGAGATTTCTATCCGATGCCCTTAAACCACACATCGAGGCCGAATGAATAACCTGTTGATCGTGCAAGCAGCAGTATATGGGTTCGCTCTCTGGTTCGGGTTGTACTTGATGGCGCGAAGTGTTGGAAAGCCCAGTCTTGCCTCGGCAGGGTTGGGCCTGCTGACCTACGCCTTCAGCAT
This sequence comes from Anaerolineae bacterium, assembly GCA_034436915.1. Taxonomy (GTDB): domain Bacteria; phylum Chloroflexota; class Anaerolineae; order Aggregatilineales; family Phototrophicaceae; genus JALHOR01. The sequence goes on along the minus strand of DAOTUR010000315.1, from coordinate 4,408 downwards.
TGCTCTCGCCAGTATCAGCCCTTTTGTCCCGACCCTGGCGACCTTTCTTTCCACCCGCTATCTGCTGCTGACGACCATGCCAGCGGTCTATTGGTTTGGGGCGGCCTATGCCCTGCTGCCCGACACAGATCGCATTACCTCGTCTCTCCGTGCTTTTGCAGCCCCTATTCCCCTGACGATCATTGGTCTGGGCGTGCTTGCTGTCAGCGACTCAGTGGTGATTGTGCGGATTCTTGCGCCTGTCCTGCTCCTGTTCATGGCCCTGTGGTGGGTATGGCGGGCTTTCCAGTGGCCTTTGCCCCACGCCGCCCTGAAAACCCTTCTTATTGCCACCATCTTCTTTTTGATGGGATGCGGTCTGCTAATCATCCCGCAAGAATTTGTGTCGAATGAGCTGGCCCTGCTTGGTGTGGGAGGTGATCTTTTACTGTTGGGCTATAGTATCAGCAGGCTCAATGCCTATGAAGAAGGCACGGCCATGCTGCCCGATATGCTGCCCTCTCTCAGCCGTGCCGCTCTTGCCGCCGCTGCCGTTGGCGCACAATTTTTTATTCTGCTGACTGTGAATCCGTCGTCAGCACAATCTATCGTCATCCTATTTTATACGACGATGGCAACTATCCTCGCCCTCTCCACATGGCAGGGAGAACTGCAAAAACTGCTCGATCAATTTTTGTTCGGCAGACAAACACGCCTGACCCAGGAGCGCGAAACGCTCATCGCAGTGACCGATGCCCTGCCCCGCCAGGATACTTCACTGGATGTGCTGACGCTGGAGGACGGCGAGTTTGCCCGCTTGACGCGCCGCGCCCTGAGCCACTACAACGATCTCAGCAAACTCGTCACAAGTCCTCTCATTCAACTGCCGATCATCACGACCCATTTGCGAGAAAAAGGCAAAACCGATACATCGCTGGAACGGGCTCATGAGCTGCGTGCTCTGCTTGAGGATCACATTCTTCAACTGCGGCCCGTAGGCGAGAAGGACTTTGACATAGGCGATGATTGGCGCTACTTCAATGCCCTGTATTTCCCGTATGTACTTGAGTTGAAGCCGTATCATGTGCGGTCTGTCGCAGCCCACAAGAACGACTCTATGCAGCCCATCGTCGATTGGTTCCAGACGCATGTACCGGAGCGCACGCTGTATAACTGGCAGACCAGCGCCGCCAAATTGATTGCGATGCAGCTCAGAGAAACTGCCAAGACGAAGAATGTTTTGATGTGAGACTCGCTTTCCTGCAAATATTTAAGCCGAGACTGTAGGGGCTGGCCTCACCTGATAAAAAATCCGATCTCTTTGATTCCTCTCTTATCCCAAACGAAATTCTCTATCCTCCAGAACCTCAATGACTTTTTGGCCCACTCCTCGATTACGATACAATCATCATAGTTTGTTTTCGGTTAGAAAGAGGTAGACGTGAGGCGCAGTTCAGCGCCTCAGTCGCTGCGAGAGGGGTAGGCATGGGTAAAAAAATTGCAATCGATTTTGGCACGACAAATTCAGTGATTGCCGTGTGGGATGAGGCGACACAATCATCACAGGTCGTGTCTGTGAATGGCATCAGCGATGATGGCACAATGGAGCGCCCGCCCGTCGTCCCTTCGCTGCTGTATGTTCATGATGCAGCTAAAGGGCCGTTCACGATTGGGGAGGCTGTCCGCAAAAAAGGGTTGGATTCGCAGCAGGATAACCGCCTGTTTCGCAACTTCAAACGCGGCATTGTGTCCTCACCATCGCCGGAGCCGCGTAATATTGATGGCTGCGACTTTGCGGATCGGGATGCCGGCAAACAGTTTATCAAGCAAATGCTGCAATCGCTGCCCTATAAAGACAGCGAGATTGAACAGCTTGTGCTCACAGCGCCTGTCGCCGCCTTCGAGGGCTATCTGGGCTGGTTGAATGAGGTCATTGAAGAAATCGCCCCGGATAAAGTCCGTGTGGTCGATGAATCGACAGCGGCAGCCCTGGGCTATGCCGTGACAAAGCCGGGCGCTGTCGTGCTCGTGTTCGATTTTGGCGGCGGCACGCTGGATTTATCGCTGGTGCAACTGCCTGAGCATCAGAACAACACGGGCGGCTTCCTCCGCAAGCTGGTACGCAGCAACGCCACGCAAAACGCCGCCAAAGTCATCGCCAAAGCCGGGCGCATCATCGGCGGCAGCGATATTGATCAATGGATTCTTGCGGATGTGCTCAAGCAAACGGGCCTCACCGTCGCCGATCTGGGGGCGGATTATGCCCCGCTGCTCACGCGCTGCGAACAGGCCAAGATTTCGCTGTCATCATGGGAGAGTGTGTCCCTGTCATTCCAGGCGAAGGGCAAAACACACGAGGTCACGCTGACCCGCGATGCACTGGAAACGCTGTTGGAAGACAACGGCTTCTATGACGCGCTGCGGCGTGTGGTCGATAAGGTCATGCATGTGGCGCATCAGCGCGGCATCTTCCGCGAGGATATTCATTATGTGTTGATGGTGGGCGGCACATCGCTCATGCCCTCGGTGCAGCGCACATTGGGTGCTTATTTTACCGATATGGCGGTGCGTGCCCATAAGCCCTTCACGGCGGTAGCGGAAGGGGCGCTGCAATTGGCGATGGGCTATGGGCTGGAAGATTATCTCGTCCACAGCTACGGCCTGCGCCACCTCACCGAAGACGGGCAGCATGGATGGGACGAGATTATCCCGATGGGCAGCTCCTATCCGACATCCCAATCGATTGACGTCATCCTTAGCCCGGCGCATGACAACCAGCAGAGCATCGAACTCATCATCGGCGAGATTGATACCGATGCCGTGACCATGATCGAAGTGCGCTACGAAGGCGGGCAAGCCGTGTTTGTGGCCGATACCAAAAACAGCGAACAGCGTATTATCGCCCTGAACGAAGCCGACGCCCTCAAAAATCTGGCCGCTCTCACCCCGCCGAGCAAACCCGGCGCAGATCGCCTCAAGGCGCAGTTCACGATTGATGCGCGGCGGCGTCTGCGCGTGACAGTCTATGATTTGCAGACGAGCAAAGTCATCCTTGACGACGTGGCCCTGACGACCCTCAAATAACGCATTGGAGACCCTATGACGACTACTATCACAGGCCGTGAGCCGCGCCTTGCCACAGGCATGATCGAACAAGGCAAACAGCGCCTTTCGCTGCGCCGCCTGGGAACTATGCTGAATATCCTGCCGCCCCATGCTGTCGCGCTGGATGCCGTCAAAGAGATGCTTCGCAGCGAAGAATTTTTCGTGCGCTATAACGCCGCTAAGCTGCTGTCAAAACGGGCAGATCGCGATGCTCGCCTCATCATGGAAGATGCCCTCAAAACGGGCCAACCGCGCACACGGGCGAGTGTGGCGCGGCATATCCATCACTTTACGTGGTTCTCCGCCGAGCCGCTGATTCGCATCGCCCTCAAAGACAGCGATTCGCGGGTGCGCGAGGCTGTTGTCTATGCGCTGTGCGATATGCATGATCTCAATGCCTATCAACTGCTTGAGCAAACGTTGGAAACCGAAGAGGATAACGTCCTTGACGCCGCCGCGTTCGGACTGCGTGAGACGCAGGACAAAGCCGCGCTGCCTGTCCTGAAGCGCGTGCTGCAAGCGCAAGACCCCGATGTGCGGATCAAGGCCCTGGAAGCGCTCGGCATGTCGGGCATACGCGAGGCGATCCCGATGGTGCGAGCCACCATGTTCGATCCTGAGCCGAGCGTGAAGTATGCGGCCACCCTGAGTCTGCTGGAATTGTCGGGCGAGGGCTGGCTGGACGAATTGGCGGGCATGATCGGGCGCACAACGGGCGAGACGCTGGAACAGGTCTTGCGGGCCTTCTTCCACGCGACGAATTATCTCAAGATCAATGTTGCCAAGAGCAAAAGCGCTGATGTGCTGCTGGACGCGATTGAAACCGCCTTGCTCGATGAAAGCCCGCGTGTGCGTAAAGCCGCCGCATGGCCGCTAGCGTGGATGCGCCACGAACGCACGCCGATTCTGCTCAAGAAGACCTACCGCCTGGAGACAGACAGCGAGGTGAAGGCGCATATCGTGCGGCTCTCGGCAGCGCTGCTGTCGGCGGCCAGCGATGAAATCCTCGAAGATGCACTCCAGAGCAAAGACCCGCTCGTCAAGCATGAGGCTGACAAAGCGATGACCGAACGCGAACGCCTGGGAGCCAAAGCCTTCACCTATCGTGAAGATGGCTATGAGGGACAGGCATTCAAGCGCTCCCATCTCACGGGGCGTCTGGATTAACCCTCACCCTCTCTTTTATGGTAGAGGGAAGATTTTATGTAATTATTTTGACAATGTCACATTGCATAAATGTTCTAAAAACAGGCGAGAACCTTTTGTAATTTGATGAAACATCGGATCCCGCTCATCTGTGCTTTGAACTTGGTTTCATAGAACA
>DAOTUR010000314.1:0-9963 GCA_034436915.1 Anaerolineae bacterium | reverse complement strand
GTTCTCATCGGTATAGGGCTTTTCAACAATACTATCGTCAATGATCATCACCCCATCATCGGTCTGGATCTGCCGCACATACGGCTTGACGATGGCCCATAACTCGGCTGAACCGAACTGCTGCTGTAGGTTTTCAAAGTAGTTGCACAGGGCGTCAAATTACCTGCGCCAAATGTCACAGTTTCTGCGCCAATCCTTGGAAATCAGTGTTGAAGTTGAGTTCAGTTCAGAGGAAAAGAGTTACTGCGCTCTTAGACGGGTTTGGCGCAATAACTCTGACAGTAATGAGGGATTGGCATAGTAACTCTGCAAATTCCGGGTCAAGAACTTTGAAATCTCTCGCGAGAAAGTGCCTTTTTTGGCGCAATTACTTTGAAAACCTACAGCTGCTTTGACAACAAGCGTTGGATGCGGTCATGGCTCACGCTGCCACCCAACAGTTCTGCTAAACCGGTGCCGGTTGTCTGTCCAAAGGCGCTGATCAGATAGTCGCTATATAACCAATGGTGCATGTCGTAAATTTGAGGTGGGATTGGCGTAGGGGCGCGGTATACCGCGCCCCTACAAAGACGCTTTGGCCCATTAAGAACTCTTGGCAATCAGAAATTGACCTTCCGAGGTAATCATTCACCTATCCATGCAACAAAGGCCGTTGTAGGGGCGCGATGTATCGCGCCCTGATTGATTTGTAGGGGATTTGGCTTGGGCAGGATGCATCCTGCCCCTACAAACCCACGATTCTCACGGATAGGTGAATGATTACCCTTCCGAGGTATCTATTCAGCTATCCATACGACAACGGCCCTTGTAGAGGCGCGATGCATCGCGCCCACGCCAAATCCCCTACAAATCACCAGGGCACGATGGATCGTGCCCCTACAAACCCACGATTCTCATGGATAGGTGAATCATTACCCTTCCGAATTTGATTTCCTGAACCAAAACGATCACAAAATCGAGAAATGCACCATTGGTTACATATATGGGTGAGAAGAATTGCTTGACATGGTAAACGTTTTCTGTTATCGTAACATTCAATAGAAAACGTTTACTGTAAAATTTATTTAGACTGACTCAATTATGGTTACGATTCGAGATGTGGCTGAACTTGCAGGGGTCTCTATTGCGACGGTCTCACGAGTCCTGAGCAAAAGTGACTATCCTGTAAGCCATGACACCCGCCAGAAGATTATCAACGCCGCAAAAGAACTGGGCTACTCCGTCAATCGGGCTGCCCAGAGTCTACGCACAGATCGCTCCTCTGTGATCGGGGTGATTCTCGAAAATTTTACGTCCTTGTGGGGGCCGCTCATTATTCGCGGCCTTCAGGATGTGCTGCATCGTAATGGCTATTTCTGCCTTGTCGTCAACATCCCCTGGGAAATTCATTCACAAGCCAAGGTTGTGCAGGAATTGCTCGGCCATTCTGTGGATGGATTTGTGTTCGTTGAATCGTGGCGTCATGTTTCTGAGAGCCGCGCCATGCTGAGCGGCAAGCCGTACACAATTGTGCACCGTCTGTTCCATCAGACCGATGTGAACAGCGTGATCCCGGATGAGATCTACAATACGACGCTTGTCGTCAACCATCTGATCAAGATGAGGCATCAGCGCATTGGCTATATCAGCGGTCCCGACAAGTATTTTTCTTCTCGTGAGCGCTTGATAGGCTATCTCCAGACTCTGGAGAGCATGGGCCTCTCCGTTGATAAAACCCTGATTCGCTCAGGACGCTGGTTGATTCCCGATGGCTATCGGATCGCTCAGGAGTTCATGGCACTCAGCAAGCCCCCAACGGCGATTGTGGCGGCAAACGATCTGATGGCATATGGAGCCATCCTCGCTATTCAGCATCAAGGGCTGCGCGTTCCCGACGATATCGCGGTGGTGGGCTATGACAATGATGAGGTTGCAAACCTCTCCAATCCCACCATCACAACCGTTAGTCTCCCTCTCTTTGAAATGGGGCAAGTGGCCGCGACCAATCTGATGAATCAGATGAACGACGGCGCAGTCCCCTTTGAAGAAATGCGGATCAAGGGTGAACTCATGGTTCGGCAGTCTTGCGGCGCACCAGAGGGGAAAAATATTCTGGCGGCCAATTACATTCGTAATTCAACCGTCGAACAGTTTGATGGACGAGATCAAGCTGTTCAGACGGGTGAATCACCATGGATAGAACCTTAAAACTCTTGGGAAGAATCCGAGGTTCTGTCACATGGTAAATCAGAACAGGCGAATTGAGAAGGAGGCTCAATAGAGAGATTTACACGCCAAGTTAGAGTTTGATACACCATTGACATCAGGAGAAAAAATGAACACACGTAAATTTGTTGTTATTGCCCTCTGGGCGATGTTGATCTTGGGTGTGATGCCGCTCGCGGCGCAAGATGCCCCCGTAAAGATGACCTTCTGGGTTCGCTCAACAAGCTCCCTCATTTCGACGCTGGTCGATAAGTGGAACGCGACACACGATAACCAGATCGAACTGACCGAAATCCCTGCTGATGATTTTGTGACCAAGTTCGCTGCCGCTGTTGCCGGCGGAGAAGCGCCTGATATCGTGGGCATCGACCTGATTTATGCGCCTGCCTTTGCCTCTAAAGGAGAGCTGGTCGATCTCACCGACAAGGTTAAGGCCCTGCCTTTCCTGGATGATCTCAGCCCGGCCCATGTCGCCCTGGGAACCTATGATGGGCGTAACTATGCGCTGCCCTTCGCCGCAGAAGGATCGTTCCTCGTTTACAATCGCACCCTGTTCAAAGAAGCCGGACTCGACCCTGATAAGCCTCCGACGACCTGGGATGAACTGCTGACCGATGCGCGGGCCATCCGTGCCATCGGGCCTGATACCTATGGCTACTATTTCGCGGGAAGCTGCTCCGGATGCAACGCCTTTACCTATCTGCCCCTCATCTGGGCGAGCGGCGGTGATGTCCTCAGCAAAGATTACTCTGCTCCAACTCTGGATGACCCGATTGTTAAGGAGGCGCTGCAACTGTACCGCACCATGTGGACAGAGGGCTTGATCCCTGAAGGCGCACAGGTTGATACAGGCGAAAACTTCCTGAATGCCTTTGCCTCTGGCAATATCGGCATGACAGGCACAGGGGCCTTTGCCATCAACGCCCTCAAGACCGATCATCCCGATCTCGATTTTGGGATCTCTCTGCTCCCCGGCAAAGAGGGCGGAACAGCCTCGTTTGGCGGCGGCGATCTGATCGGGATTCCGAGCGGTTCGGCTTATGTCGATGAGGCGTGGGAATTCATCAACTGGCTGCTGACAGATGAGGTTCAGCTTGAGGCCTATGCCGCGAACAACAATCTTCCGCTGCGCCTGTCCCTCTCCGACAACAAATACTTCAAGGAAGATCCGCGTCTCTCCACCGCCGCCAGCACCCTGGCCGTTGGACACACCCCTTACAGCGTCGTCTACAACGAGCTGTTCAATGATCCCAACGGCCCCTGGTTGTTGATGCTTCAGACTGCGATCTTCGATGGAGATATCGATGGAGCCATTGCGGAAGCTCAGCAGCGGTTTACCGAGATCATGAGCCAATAACAGTGTCATGAGGCGCTGGATATCGATACCGAATGATGACTATCGATATCCAGCGCCTCACCCTGCCCAACCGTACATCCCTATCGATGTCTTCGGCATCTTACGCGCTCTCCCTATCGACAGGACACGCTTTCTTATGGCATCCAGCGCCCTGATCCCGGCTCCTCTTGCAAACACAAAAGTCATCCTCTCCTGGGAACGCAAACGCGCCCTGACGGGATTTCTTTTTGTGCTGCCAACGGTCATATTTGTTGGCATTTTCTTCATCATTCCCCTGCTGATGACGATCTTTATGTCATTCCATGATTGGCCTCTCTTTGGGGAGCGGGCTTTTATAGGACTGAAGAACTATATTGATCTTTTGGGTGATAAACAGTTTCTCAACAGCCTGGGTTTTACATTTCGTTACACCGTGATCATCACCCCCTTGATCTTTTTGACGGCCTTTGTTCTCGCCAGCCTCGTACAGCAGAAGATTCCCGCCATCGGGATTTTTCGCACTATTTTCTTCCTGCCTGTCGTGATCGGGTTGGGCATCTCCAGTTTGATCTGGGTGTGGCTGCTGCATGATCAGGTGGGCATCATCAACAAAATCCTGCTGGATCTGCACATCATTCCCAAAGCACAGCTCTGGCTTGCCAATCCGCCCAGTGCCATGAATGTCATTGTGCTGTCGGTCATCTGGAAGACCGTTGGGCTGACGATGGTGCTGTTGTTGGCGGGGATGCAGTCGATACCGGATGAACTTTATGAGGCAGCGGAAGTCGATGGAGCCAATTACTGGCAAAAACTTCGCTTTATCACGCTGCCGCTGCTGCGGCGCACGATTGCGCTGGCTCTGGTGCTGTCGGTCATTGGGTCACTGCTGTCGTTTGATCAATTCTTCATCATCACGAGCGGCGGGCCGCGCAACAGCACCCTCTCGATTGTCTACTGGATTTTCAACAACTCATTCACCTACTTCAAAATGGGCTATGGCGCAGCGATGTCAATTGTGCTGCTGGTGATTCTGGTCATCCTGAGCGGCTTACAGCTTTATCTTCTGCGCGATTCGTCTGATATGTGACACGGCGCTGTATGCCTCACGTGTAAGGAGTTTGACATCATGATTCATCAAACGGCACACCGTCAGAAGCAGGCATTACGCTATACGCTCGTTTACGCGGTGTTGATTGTCCTGGCCGCCGCCTTTTTATTTCCCATCATCTGGTCAACCTTGAATTCCTTCAAGCCTCCTTCTGAGGCGATGGCTGTGCCACCCACCTACTTGCCAACGACGTTCAGCCTGGACAACTATATCAAGCTCACGACCTATGGACGCGGCGGCATCTTTCGCCATGTGTTCAACAGCGCCTTCGTCTCAGTGCTGACGGTGCTGGGCACGATTGTTCTGAGCACATTGGGCGGATATGGGTTTGCACGCTTTTCGTTTCCAGGAAAAGGTGTGTTGTTTATCATGGTGCTCTCGACCTTGATGATTCCCTTTCAATCCATCCTGATCCCTCTCTTCGTGATGCTCGCCGCTGTTGATCTGCACAACAATCTCTTTGGCTTGGTACTCGTCTATATCACCTTTCAGCTCCCGTTCGGGATTTTCCTCATGCGGACAACCTTCATGACGATCCCGCGCGAAATTGAAGAGTCGGCTCTGCTTGATGGCTGCACCTCATTGAGTGTGCTGTATCGAATGCTGCTGCGATTGGTCATGCCGGGGATTGTGACGGTCGCCATCTATGCCTTCATCAATTCCTGGAATGAGTTCATTGCAGCGCTGATCTTCATGACCGATCAGAGCAATTTCACGCTGCCCATTTTTCTCACCACCGTTCGCAGCGGGCAGTATGGGCAGGTGGATTGGGGAGCGCTGCAAGCGGGCGTTGTGATTTCGATCATTCCGAGCCTCGTGATCTTCTTGGTCTTACAGCGCTACTACATGAGCGGCCTCATGGGAGGGGCGGTCAAGAGCTAGTCTCTTTCATTTATCACCTTGCGATCAAATCATACAAAAGGATGCCTCATGAAGAGATTTCCACAAAATCGTGCGCCTCTGCATCAGAGCGCGTTTCAAGCGCTGCCTCTAGGCGCAGTCAAACCACGCGGCTGGCTCAAAGATCAGCTTCAGATTCAAGCCGATGGTCTCACGGGACATCTGGATGAAATCTGGGCGGACGTTGGCCCCAACAATGGATGGCGCGGCGGAACGGGGGAAGCCTGGGAGCGCGGCCCCTATTATCTGGATGGGCTGCTGCCGCTGGCCTACCTGCTTGATGATGAGCGCCTGCTCGCTAAGGTCAAACCCTGGATTGAGTGGACGCTGAACTCAGCGCGTCCCAATGGCAATTTTGGGCCGCCCAATTCCGATTGGTGGCCGCGTATGGTCATGCTCAAAGTGCTGAGCATGTTCTACGAAGCCACAGATGATGCGCGTGTCATTCGCCTGATGACCGATTATTTTCAGTATCAGCTTCGCGTCTTCGAGGTTCGCCCGCTGTATGTGTGGGGCTGGGCGCGGGCGATGGACAATGTGCTGATGATTCATTGGCTGTACAACCTCACAGGGGATGCCTTTTTGCTTGAGCTGGCTGAGAAAATGATGGCTCAGACACTCGATTGGACAGAGTGGCAGGCCCGTTACAAACTCGCTGAGGTGCTGCCGCTCAAAGAATGGGATGGTATGCACACCCACGTTGTCAACAATGCGATGGGCGTCAAAATGGCGGGTGTCTTCTATGTGCAAACAGGGTCGGAATGGCATCGTACCGCGCCGCGCCTGAGCATCAATGCTTTGATGACTCATCACGGTCAGCCCAACGGCATCTGGAGCGGCGATGAGCATCTCAACGGCACATCGCCCACCAGCGGCACAGAATTATGCGCTGTGGCAGAGTATATGTTTTCTCTGGAGGAGTTAATTCGCGTCCTGGGCGATCCGTTCTTTGGAGATCGTCTGGAACAGGTGACGTATAATGCTTATCCGGCCACCTGCACCCCTGACATGTGGGCGCATCAGTACGATCAGCAGGTGAATCAGGTGCTGGTCACAGTGGATCACCGCGATTGGACGAACAACGGCGACGAATCAAATACCTATGGCCTTGAGCCGAATTTCGGGTGCTGCACCGCCAATATGCACCAGGCATTCCCTAAATTCGTCAAAAGTCTGTTTATGGCAACACCTGATCAGGGCCTTGCAGCCATCGCCTATGGGCCGTGTCAGGTGTCAACTGTCGTGGGCGATCAGACCGCCATCACGATCACCGAAACGACAGACTATCCCTTCAATGGGCGTATCTCGTTTGCGTTTGAGCTGCAAGACGCCTGCGAATTTCCGTTTCAACTGCGCCTTCCAGAGTGGGCGCACAGCGCCACCCTCACAATCAACGGCGAGATACAGATGCTCTCTCAGCCGGGATCGTTTTTCACCATGCGGCGGCTCTGGCAGTCAGGCGACACGATCACGCTGACGCTGCCAATGGAGATTCGCGTTTCGCGGGGGCATGAGGGCTTGATCTCTGTCTATCGGGGGCCGCTGCTGTTTGGGCTGCGGATTGATGAAGAGTGGCACAAGATCAAGGGCGATGAGCCACATGCAGATTGGGCCGTGCATCCTGGAAGCCCCTGGAATTATGGCCTTGCGATTGATCCCGATCAATTGGCGAATGCCTTTGAGGTGATCGAGACGCCTGCGGGCAAAAAGCCCTTTTCGCCGGACACCGCCCCGATTGAACTGCGCGTGAAGGCACGGCGTTTGGCGAATTGGACTCTGGTCAATCACTCCGCCGGGCCGATATCGGTTGGGCCTCATGCCACAGACGCCCCGCTTGAAGATGTAGTGCTTATTCCCTACGGCGCAACCAATCTGCGCGTTGCTGCTTTTCCTCTTGTAGAAAGTGATCTCTCATGAACCAGACATCGCACGGCTACCCCTATCAGCCGATTCCCTTTACACGGGTGCGTATCCAGGACGATTTCTGGTCGTCGCGCATCGCCACAAGTTGTCAGGTGACGATTCCCTATGACTTTGAAAAATGCGAAACAACGGGTCGCATTGATAATTTTCTCAAAGCGAGTGGCGTTATGGAGGGAGCCTATCAAGGGCTGCACTTCAATGACTCGGATGTGTTCAAAGTCATTGAAGGCGCGGCCTATGCCCTGGTGATTCAACCGGATCGCCCGCTTGAAGCCTATCTGGATGATCTCATCGAGAAAATCGCCGCTACCCAGGAGGACGATGGCTATCTCTACACGCCGCGCACGATTGATCCGCAGCACGCGCCTGATGCCAGCGGCCCGGAGCGCTGGTCAAAGCTGATTTTTAGCCATGAACTCTATAATGTGGGGCATCTTTATGAGGCGGCGGTGGCCTATTATCACGCCACAGGCAAACGGGCGTTGCTGAATGTCGCCCTCAAAAATGCAGATCTCATCGCATCGGTGTTTGGGCCGCAGGGTCGGCGTGATGTACCGGGACATCAAGAGATTGAGATGGGGCTGGTCAAGCTGTTTCACGTTACGGGCGATGAGAAATATCTGAACCTCGCCAAATTTTTCCTCGATGAGCGCGGGGTGGCGGCGGGTCATGTCCTTTATGGAGCCTACGCGCAGGATCATCTCCCTGTGACGACCCAGACGGAAGCTGTCGGCCATGCCGTGCGGGCTGTCTACATGTATGCGGGGATGGCCGATGTCGCTGCGATTACCGGCAATCACGCCTATATTGAGGCGATTCAAACCCTATGGAGCAACGTCGTATCAAAAAAGATGGCCCTGACGGGCGGCCTGGGAGCGCGGCATGAAGGCGAGGCATTCGGCGAGAACCACGAACTGCCGAACTTAACGGCCTATAACGAGACCTGCGCGGCCATTGGCAGTATCTTCTGGAATCACCGCCTGTTCCTGCTGACAGGCCAATCAAAATATATCGATGTGCTTGAGCGCACGCTTTACAATGGGTTTTTATCCGGGGTTAGTCTGGATGGCAAAAGCTTCTTTTACGTCAATCCGCTGTCCTCAGATGGCGAGTACCGCTTCAACAGCGATAACACGCTCACCCGCCAGGAATGGTTTCACTGTTCCTGCTGCCCCACGAATGTTGTGCGGCTGATGCCGGCCCTCTCCGGCTACATCTATGCGATTCAGAACGCGGCGCTGTACGTCAATCTGTATGTGTCAAATCAAGGCATAGTGCAGATTGAAAATGCCGAGGTCAGGATCGCTCAGGAGACCCATTATCCCTGGGATGGCCGTGTCAAAATCTCCCTCGCAGTGGAGCATCCGACCCATTTCAGCTTAAAACTCAGATGGCCCGGATGGGCAGCGGGACAGCCTGTTCCGAGTGATCTGTACCACTATGTCAATGGGCAACCGCAAACCCCTCTCGCCCTCATCGTTGATGGCGAGCATATGGAGGCAGTGCTGTCGGATGATGGCTATGTGACGATCACGAGAGACTGGACTGGCAGTCACACGGTTGAGTTTGAGATTCCGATGCCCGTTCAGCGCGTCGTCGCGCATCCCGATGTTGAAGCGCTGAGGGGCAAGATCGCCTTGGAACGCGGCCCGCTCGTCTATGCGTTTGAGGGCGTCGACAATCAGGGGCAGGTGCTTGCGCTCAGTCTGTCTGAGCAGGCCGATTTCCAGATTGAGCACGATGATACACTGCTCGGCGGTGTGACAACGCTCATGGGGATGGCGCGGAATGCCGCTGGCGCAGAGCAGCGCTGTGTCGCTGTACCGTATTATGCCTGGGGTCATCGCGGCATTGGCGAGATGACAGTCTGGCTCAATCACGGCGAATGACTTTGATCAGGGCCGCTGCGTCCCTTTATACGCCCTGAATTTCTGTTCTGTTCAGGACACAAATCAAACGCCGCCCGGGGCGATCAACTCCAGCGCGGCGTTCATGGGTCAAGTGATAGCAGGCGGACGAAACGACCCAAACCTACCGTTGCTGCCTTTTGGGGCAATATTGTTGAGAACCTGTTACGTGGAGTAACTCATATACGAGGTTGAAAATCACGCCTATTTTTCAGGCCACCACATCCCTTCTGCCCAAATCATGATAGAATCGAATGATAGCCTGAGGAGATCATGATGCCCCTTGCCCCTGATAAAACCATCAAAGATATTGTGACCGATTTTCTCGGCTCTGGCCCTTCCCTCACCGATATTGCTGCTTATCGCCTGCCTGATGATTTACAGCAACGGTCACATACCCTGCTTGAAAAAAATCAAGCGGGCACACTTTCCGATGACGAACACGCTGAGATGGAAGAATTTCGTCAGATCGATCATCTGCTCACGCTGGTCAAAGCTAAAGCCCGGCTGCGTTTAAAGGCGCAGCATGAGTAAAACCTATATCAGTATGGCCCTGCGGCGTGAGGTTATCGAGCGTGCGGGTG
>DAOTUR010000313.1:0-4518 GCA_034436915.1 Anaerolineae bacterium | reverse complement strand
AAGCAGGGTTTCCGCCAAAATTTGGCACTTTGTGACCTTTTATAAGCCAAGTTTAGGGGTCAAATTTGCTTTAAAAAGGCAGATTTGGCTGTGTTTTCAAAATTGGCGAAGGTATTGATCACGCCTTGATGGATAATCTCACATACAATGAACTGAATCTCAAGCATCCTAACCCGATCGACCTATCTCGCGCTTTTCTTAATTCATTGGAGGGCAAATGCTAAGATTTTACGTGGACTATTCCAGCTACGATAAAGATGAGGAAGGACGAGAAAGAGTCTATCTCGACATTGAGAGTAAAAACTCTCCTGAGCTTTTTAAGCAACTACAGACTGGCTTATACATTACAGTCTGCGACTGTGAAACTCTAGAATTTGAGGCTACCGTAGGATTCCACGAAAGATACCAAGTTTGGTATGGGATACTTGACTTATCTAGCCGACGTGATTTACCCCCAATATCAAACTGTGAATAAAACTTCCAGCATGTGCCTGGATTCGCGGAATGGATCGAAGAATAGAGAATCAAAAACCCGATGCTACATACACATCGGGTTTTTGATAGGAGGCGTTATTTCTTCGCCGCACGGGCGGCTTTGCGGGCCAGCGCTGCGGCCTTGCGTTTTTCCATGTCATCATGGGCCATCGTCCAGGGCTTTTCGCCTGTGGAGGCCGCAGGAGCCGCTGCAACAGGGGCGGCGGCAACAGGCGCTTCGGCAGCGGCACGCCGCGCACGCACTTCTTCGCGCTTGGCCTCTTTGGTATCGGGCGCTTCGGCGACAGCGACGGGCGCTGCTGCCACTGGAGCTGCTGCCGCACCCGTATCACGCGACACGCCGCCGCGACGAGCGGCTTTCTGAGCGTCTTTGTGTTCCCAACCGCCGCGTGCCTGGGCTTCTTCAACGGCGCGTGTGGGCGCAATCGATTTCCAGTAGCGGAATTCTTTTGACAGCTTGGGCTTGTCGAAAATGTGATTCGACGTGCGATCATAGCTGGCGAGTTCGTAATCGTGATCCATCTTGATTGCATCGAAGGGGCAGAACTCAGCGCAGAAGCCGCAGTTCATGCAGATATCGATGTCGATGAAGAAGGCTTCCGGCTCAGGAATCGGCTTGCCATCCGGCCCTTCACTCCGCACGATCCAGATGCACTGGGGCGGGCAAACCTTCGCGCAGATGCCGCATGAGGTACACCAATCCTTGCCAGGGCGATCAGGATGATCATAATCTTCGACGACCAGGAATGGCACAAAGCGGAAGCGCTCTGGCACAGCGATCTTTTCATCGGGATACTGCACCGTGAAAATACCCTTGGCATTTGGCCCCTGGCGATCCTGGAAATTGTTCACATTTGGCGAGAACTTGCGGAAGCCGTAGCGCACATCATCGACATAGGTATTGATGAAGTGACGCAGCGTCACCCACATGCCCCGCGCAAAACCAGATCCATTCATATTTTTGTGTCCTCTGCTTAACGATCCGTCTCGCCCAATACAATATCGATGCTGCCCAGGATCGCCACAATATCCGCGATCTTGCCGCCGCGACTCATCGCGCCCAACGGCGTGAGATTGATGAAGCTTGGGGCGCGGACGTGGTAGCGCCAGGGATTGGCTGTCGATTTCTTCTCGCCTGCGGAGACGACATAGAAACCCAGTTCGCCCTTGCCATTTTCAATGCGTCCATACGCCTCACCCACAGGCACTTTGCCCACGTAAGAGGCGTTGTTCTCGCTGACGGGCTGGCCTTTGGTGTCTTCCAGGCGCGGGAGAAGCTGGCGCAGAATCCGCACGCTCTCACGCATCTCCTGCAAGCGCACCAGATAGCGGGCATACATATCGCCCCCCGGCTGCACTGCTACATCAAAATCCAGTTCAGGATAGATGCTGTAGGGATCGGAACGGCGCACATCATAGGCGACACCGCTGCCGCGCAGCACCGGGCCAGCCACGCTGTAGCTGATGGCATCCTCGCGGCTCAAGATTCCCACGCCAATCGAGCGCGATGTGAGAATCTCGTTGTTGGTCAGGAATTCATCGAGTTCGTCAATCGTGCGCGGAATACGCTCGTTGATCATCTCGCTCAGGAATTTCATCGTGTCAAAATCACGCACACGATCATTCATCAGGTTCATGGTGCTGTGAATACGTTCCGGCAGATCGGCAAAGACGCCGCCGAAGCGCATGTAATTGCACATCATACGGCTGCCCGCTGTCGCCTCGAAGAAATCGAGGATGCGCTCGCGCTCCTGCACGAAGTACAGCACGGGCGTAAAGAATGCGCCGAGATCGTTCAGCCAGAAGCCAATCGCCCACAAATGGTTGACGATACGATTGAGTTCCACCATCAGCACGCGCAGCACTTCCGTCCGATAGGTCGGGGCTTTGTACTTGCGATCCAGCGCCATCAGCTTCTCAACCGCCATCACATAGCCGTGATTGTTGCCCATGCTGGACAAATAATCGAGGCGATCCGTGAAGGGAATGTTTTGCAGATAGGTGTTGCGTTCGCCAATTTGCTCATGGTTGCGATGCAGATAGCCCATGACAGGCTGCAAATCGCGCACCGTCTCGCCATCAATGCGAAGCATCATGCGGAATACGCCGTGTGTGCTCGGATGATGCGGCCCCATATTGACGATGAGCTGATCGGTCTCCATGCCCTGGCCGTCGCGCACCTGGGTAGTATCGACGCCGAGGCCAAAGCCCTCATACAGCTTGGCTTCCGAGAGGTCGTTCAGGCGGGAGAGATCAATATCCGCCGGGTACTTGACGTTGTGGCCGAAGATATTTTTCTCCTCAGCGCGATACACATGACCACCCGGCCAGCGGCTGCTGTAGGGCTTGTGCTCTTCTTCGTAGTAGGCTTCTTTCCAATCCTTACGCATCGGGAAGCCTTCAAAGCCATCCCACAGCAAAATGCGCTTGAGATTCGGATGGCCCACAAAGTTCACGCCGTACAGATCATACGCTTCGCGCTCCTGGAAATCAGCGCCTTTCCACACGGACACGAGCGAAGGGACTTTGGCCTCAACGCGATCCGTCTGCGCCTTGAAGACCAGCGCACTGCCGCCCGTCGTGCGATAGGTGTGATACACCATTTCGAGGTGATCATCGGTGCTGTGATTGCCTTCGCCCATATAATCGACGGCGGTGGCGCTGGAGAGATAATCGAAGCCCAACTGCTCACGCACATACTGCGCGACAGCCAGAAGCTGCGATTTATCGACGATGACGCCGCCGTAGCCTTCGCGGGTATCATTCGACACCGCGTCCGGGAAGCGCTCTTTGAGATGATCCACCGTCTCTTCAACCGAGAGGGCCTTCAAATCCTGTTCAATATCAGCCGTTGTCATGGCTTGTTACTTCCCTTCTTTGGATGCACGGGCAGCTTTGCGGGCCAGCGCAGCCTGACGACGTTCTTCACGAATGGCTTCCGCATCATCCTGGGGCGCGACGGCTGCCGGAGCCACAGCCACAGCCGGGGCTTCAGCGACAGGCGCGTCAGCAATCGGGGCCGCAGCAATCGGGGCCGCAGCAGCAGGCGCAGGCACTGCACCGCCGCTTTCTTTGGCGGCACGCGCTGCTTTACGCGCTAATGCTGCGGCTCGTTTGTCATCGGGATCAGCGGCGGCAGGCGCAGCAGCCACCGGAGCCGCTGCACGAGCAGCAGGGGAGGCGGGTGCAGTCGAGGCGACTGTTTTCTTGATGACCACAGGCAGAGTACGAGCCGCAGGCAGCGCCGGGTCTTCGGTCTTCTGCTTGGCGGCAGTTTCGGCGAGGCGGCGAATCATATCCATCTGGCGCGGGTCGATGATGTCCGGCCCCAGGATCGGCACAGGCGTAGGATCGGACGGGCCGACGCCATACCAGGGCATATCATCATGATTCAACACCGACTGACCATCAATTTTCTTTTGCAGCGAGATCAACCCATACAGCAGGGCCTGCGGGGTGGGCGGGCAGCCCGGCACATATACATCAACGGGCAGATACTTATCAATGCCCGATACCACATGATAGCCTTCCTTAAAAGGGCCGCCGCCGCTGGCACACGCACCCATCGCCATGACATATTTTGGCTCAGGCATCTGGTTATACAGGCGCACAATCGGCACAACCATCTTCTTCGTCACCGTGCCGGATACGATCATGAGATCGGACTGGCGCGGCGTCCCACGCATCACTTCCATCCCAAAGCGCGAAAAATCGAAGCGCGATGAGGCGGTGGCGATCATTTCAATCGCGCAGCAGGCCAACCCGAACAGCATTGGCCACATGGAATTGCGGCGGCCCCAGTTATACAGGGTGCTCAAGCTGGTCATGGCGACGGTGTTCTGCAAATCCACCGGAATCGGGTATTCAGTCTTGTTGAGTTCCTGTAAATTTAACTCCATAAAATGTTCGCCTGGGGACACCGGGTTTTAACCCGGTGGGGAAAGGCGTACTTCCTTTCTACTCGGTTCGGTCAAAAGTCCCCGAAGGGAGGGAGCGATTTAAGTGACCTCTGGCTCGCTCCCC
>DAOTUR010000312.1:0-4605 GCA_034436915.1 Anaerolineae bacterium | reverse complement strand
AAGGCAGGGGTATCCCGCGCCGATTCGATGAATACCGAACCGACCTGTCCGCAGTTTGCGACGGCTGACAATCCGATGTTGACGCCGTTCCCGCCCACCAGTACGCCGATGGCAACCGCAATCATTCCCGTCTGGACGCCGATTGCCTCGCCCACGCTCACCCCATTACCAACCGAATCGAGTTGAGGTCATAGTAAACTCTGAGTCTTTGATGTCATTATCTCGGTCTCATGCACTCACCGCTCGATTTTTGGTCGTCATCATCTGGCGCACAAGGCGCTGGCTGCTCATCGCCACGCGACGCAGCGATTGAGGCGCAGCGTGATCGGGGCGACAATCAGCCCACACGCGATAGGAATCAGCGTGAGGATTGGGTCGCTCGGTGTGCTGCCCATCTCCAGCACAGATGAAGCCGGTTTCAGGGCGCTGTAGAGGAGTGTCGCTGCCAATGACAGTTCCAGGGCGAGAGCCGCAAAGATTGCCGTGATCCGAAGTGTCCGCAAAACCGTCTCCTACTCAACCAGTGGAACGATGCGCTTGGCATTCAGGCGCACGGTCTCGCCTACAAGATGTTTTGACACGGAGGATGGCACGGAAAGCGTCACTTCTCCCTGCTCAATCTTCGCTGTGAGCACAACCGTTTCGCCCGTAAAGCGGCGATCTATGATAGTTCCCACCAGCGTGCCTTCATCAGCTAGTTGAAGGCCGTCAGGATGCACCAGCACGGCGGGTGTTGAGGCAGTTACGGGGAAACGCCCAATCGCTGTTTCAGCCATACCACGATCAAACGATGTGACGGGATAAACATTGGTGAAGCCGAGAAATTGCGCGACAAATTGTGTGCGTGGGCTGTGGTACAGCGCTTGTGGCCGATCAATCTGGACGATGCGACCATTGTTCATAATGACAATACGATCTGCAATCGCATAGGCTTCCTGGCGATCATGCGTTACATAGATGGCTGTCAGGCCCTGTTTCTGAATAATCTCACGCAGTTCTGTCACCAGACGTTCGCGCAGGAGCGCATCGAGCGACCCAAGCGGCTCATCCAGCATGAGCAGGCGTGGCTGTGGAGCGAGGCTGCGAGCCAGCGCCACACGCTGTTTTTCACCGCCCGACAGCTCATTCACATCGCGGTGGTAATAGTTCCCCATACCGACAAGACTGAGCATCTCTTTGACGCGCTTGTCTCGCTCTGCACGCGGATAGTGACGCATCTCTAGGCCGAAGGCGACATTGCGGCTCACGTTCAAATGCGGAAAGAGGGCATAATCCTGGAACATGAGACCAAAATCACGCTGATAGGGGGGCATGGCTCTTAAATCCTGCTTGTCCCACCGCACGCTGCCACTGTATTCGTCAAGCAGTCCGGCAATCACGCGCAGCAGCGTTGACTTGCCGCAACCGCTCGGCCCTAAGAGGCAGACAATTTCGCCAGATTCAATCTGCAACGAAATATCATTCAGAACAGGAACTTCGGTATAACGCGCTGAAATATTTTCCAGAGACAGCATTAAAACTCTCCCATACCCGCAGAACGCAGCCGATCAACCGTTAAAAAGCCAACGCCACACACTAACATGAGGACTACGCTCATCGCCAGCGCCTGCCCATAGTTGGCAATCCCTGGCTGACTTAAAAAACGATAGATGACCGTTGGGATCGTCGGCGTATCCGGGCGCACCAGGAACAGCGAGGCTCCAAATTCACCCATGCTGGCGGTGAACGCAAAGGCGGCTCCCACCGCTAAGCCTCGACTGATCAGCGGCAGATCAACGCGCCACCAGCGCCGCAGCGGGGAAGCCCCAAGCGTAATCGCGGCATCCTGCACCGACGGCTGAATCGAACGCAGGGCGGGCAAAATGCTGCGGACGACAAAAGGAATCGCCACCAATGTATGTGCCAACGGCAAAATGACCCATGACGAGCGCAGTGCCAGCGGCGGCTCATCCAGGCCGACGAGATAGCCAAAGCCCAGCGTCACCGCGCTTGTTGCCAGCGGGATCATGACGAATGCATCCAGGAAGCGGGCAAACCGTCCTGGCCGTTGAATAGCAATCGACAGAATCAGTCCCAACCCCGTCGCCATAATCATCGTGAGGCCAGCAAACGTCAGCGAATTGAAAATCGCATTCTGAGGCGGGACAAACAGGATCGAATCGCGGGGATTCTGGGCCAGCATCGTGTAATAATCGAACGAGAGTCCCTCTTTGCCTACCGTTAGAGAGCGAAAGACCAGTGCCAGCAAGGGGATAAGCAGGAACAGGATCATAAAGGCCACTGTCCCACCGACGATCAGACGCTCACGCAGGGTACGTGGACGACGCGCCACCTGTTGGGCGCTCTGCCAATCACGCGGGATACGGCGCTGCAAGCCGCTGTAGACCCACATCAGCCCAAACATCAGGCCCATCTGCACCAGCGACAGCGCGGCAGCCAGCGGAAGATTAAAAATATTCATCGCCTGATAGTAGATTTGGACTTCAATCGTGGCGAAGCGCAGCCCGCCCAGAATCAAGATGGCTCCAAAGCTGGTGAAGGAAAAGATAAAGATCAGGACAGATGCTGCCAGAATCGCCGGACGCAGCATCGGCAGGCGGACGTACCACCACAGCCGCCAGCCCTCACAGCCCAGGATGCGGGCGGCCTCTTCGATACGCCAGGATTGATTGGCCCAATAGCCTGAGATAATCCGCAGTCCCACCGCATAGTTGTAAAACACATGCACGATCAAAATCAGAATCAGACTTCGCTCAAGCTGAATCGGCGGATCGGTGAGCGCGAACACACTCATCAGGAAGGTGTTCACCACGCCACGAGCGCCGAGCAGGGCGCTAAATGCTGTTGCCACAACCACCGAGGGCAGCACAACCGGCAGAATGGACAGCGACAGCAGAAGCTGCTTGCCAGGAAACGTGTAGCGGGTGACGATATAGGCCCCAGGCAGCGCCAGAGCAATCGTCAGGAGGGTTGAGACCGTCGCCTGAAAAATAGTGAAGAACAGGGTATCCCGATAGTAACTCGATGTCACAATCTTGATGAAGCCGCTGAGATCAAGCACCCCGTTGGGACGCAAGCTGACATCGAAGATCGTGACCAGCGGATGGACAAAAAACAAGCCAAAGAACACTACCGGAACGAACAGCAGAGCTGCCCATAGACCCCAGCGCTGTGTGCGTGTCATAAACTCTCAATCTCACTGAAAGGAATAAAAGAGTCGCTTCAACCTCAGCACACCTTGTAAGAACGGTGCGCTGAGAATCAGCCTCCTGCCTATTGTCCTGCTTTGTAAGACGGGAGTTAGCGTAACACAGCTTCCGTCCACGCTTCAATCCATTGTTCCCGATTGTCTTCGATTTGCGTGTAATCCATCACCACAGGCTTCTCTGGCGTCAGCGCATACTTGACGAACATGTCGGGCAGTTTGGCCGTTTTGTTGACCGGGAAAACATACATCTGATTGGGCATATCCTCCTGGAACGGTTGGCTCAACAGGAAATCGATGAACATCTGGGCTTCTTTTTCGTGCTGTCCGCCTTTCAAAATGCCCGCGAACTCAATCTGACGGAAACAGGTGTTATCCGCGATGATGCTGGCCGTTGTTGCCGCGTCGTCTGCTTCGACATAGGTGAAGGGAATGCTGGTGGCATAGCTGACGACAATCGGGCGTGTCCCTGTCTCGCTGCCTGCCGTAAACTGCCCAAAATATGCGTCTTCCCAACCATCTGTGATCAGAACATCGTTCGTCACGAGGTCTTTCCAGTAATCGAGGTAGGTATATTTACCCTCAGTACCAAACTCCTCGATGGTGGCGAGCAGGAAGGCCAGACCGGGTGAGGAGGTGGCCGGATTCATGACGATCAACAGGCCTTTATACTGAGGTTTTGTAAGGTCTTTTAAGGACGCGGGAACATTCAGCTTTTCCTTCTTAAAGTAGCCAATGTCATAATTGAGGCAGACATCGCTGTAATCAATCGGCGTGACGTTGTGATCGGCATCGAGCACAAATGCTTCATCGACATCTTTCAGCGCAGGCGATTCATAAGGCACGAAGATTCCGGCATTCAGCGCCCGACTCAAGAAGGTGTTATCGACACCGTACAGCAGATCAGCCAGCGGTGCGCTCTTGCTCAGAACGGCCTGATTGACCATCTGTCCTGCATCGCCTACTCGCAGGATCGATACGGTGATGCCCGTCTTCTTCTCAAAGGCTTTTAAGACATCCTCAGTCACATTAAAGCTGTCGTGGGTGAGGAGGGTCAGCGTGGTCTTATCCTGCGCGGTCAGCGTCCCAACGAACAGTATGAGCAGCATGAGAGCAAGTGCAATCTTAGTACGCATAGAAAACTCCCGTGAAAATCGACAAATAAATCTGCGTGAACAGGGCAGGATCATGCAGGCGAGACAGGCATACCCTGCATGGGTACGATCCGAACAGGGAGACGTGCCGCTGTGACAGGCCACAGTCTCTTAGACTCCATAAAACGTTCGCCTGGGGACACCGGGTTTTAACCCGGTGGGGAAAGGCGTACTTCCTTTCTACTCGGTTCGGTCAAAAGTCCCCGAAGGGAGGGAGCGATTTAAGTGACCTCTGGCTCGCTCCCC
>DAOTUR010000311.1:0-5239 GCA_034436915.1 Anaerolineae bacterium | reverse complement strand
CCCCGCCGAAACACGCCCCAAAAGATGGTTTGAGCGGGACTTTCAGTCCCGCAAAAGGCAAGGCAGGGGTTTTCAACCCCTGACGACAGGACAAAAGCGAGGCGGACGACAGGTGATTTACTTAAGTTGCTGCATATGGGGCACGATGCATCGTGCCCCTACGGAAAACGCTCTCCAAAACATGCGTTTAATACGGTAAATCCATTACGTTCCGCATTATCAAACGGCTTCTATGTCAAGCAACTCTTTAGGCTCCACATTTAAGTGAATAGCGAGGCGACGCAAATTTAACAGGGAGATATTTCTTCTTCCTGTCTCAACTTGTGTATAGTAGGATCGGCTAAAACCCGCTTGCGCTGCTAAATCTTCCTGGGTGAGATTCTGAGCGAGGCGGAGTTCTTTGAGCCGATTTCCAAAGCGTTTCAAATAGACATCTGCGTTTTTATCTCTTTGTGGCATATGGTGAGTATCTAAACGGCTCCATGTATTTCAACCTGATTCAAGTAACATTTATTTCTTTTAAAATGACACAACGAGTGTTGTTATCTCTCACCCTCAAGGGACGCCCCTATGTCTCGTACTCAATTGGGCCTCTATCTTGCGATTACACTGCTTGGCGGGGTGTTCGTGCTGGTGTATCGCGGCCCACTGTGGCCGATCATTCGCAGCTACGGCGGCGATTGGCTGGTGGTGCAGGCGCTGTATCTGGTCGGACGGCTGGTAATTGGGTTTCGCTGGCGCTTTCATCTGGCGGCGGCGGTGTTTGCGTTGGGCCTGCTGGCCGAGGCGATCCAGTTTTTCAGCGGTGCATCGATATCGCGCTCCCTGCTGGCCGAGCTGACGATTGGCAGCACGTTTGATGCTGGCGATCTCATCGCCTATGGCCTGGGACTCATGACCGTCCTGCTGATTGAGCAGCGTTACATGCGGCCCAAACCCACCGTTTCCCCTCCGATTTGAAAAACGCCTCTTGTCTTTTACTCATGCGATTGCCATTATGGGAGCATTGGAACACGTTTGCGTCTTCCGCCTGTCCATGATGAGGATGTTCATCTATGAGCCATTTCCCCGAACCGCCCATTCAACCTGACGACACCAGCCCTTCGCAGGTGGTGCGTCCTGTACAGCGCAAAGACACAGGCACGCCGATTCTGGCCTGGGCCGCCCTCTTAGGTGCGGCAGCCTTCACGATTGGGACGATGGCCCTGCTGGTCTTCCCCGCGTCTACGCCGTCTGTCCTTCCCACAAGCACGCCACCGACCCTTGCTCAGGGCAGCACGCCCAGCGACATGAGCCTCCCGACAGACGCGCCTGTCTTCCCGACGAGTGCGCTGCTGAACGATGGCGGCAATACTATCCCGCCGACGCTGGATGCCGCCCGCATTGACGCCCTGCTGTCGGTTCCGATTGTGCCGAGCAATACGACCAACACTATCTACGATCCCTTTACCATCATCAAGGGTGATGGCCCGCGCAGCGACTTTCTGGAATACACTATCGTGCGCGGCGATACCATCGACAGCATCTCGCGCCGCTACAACCTGAAATCGGAGAGCATCGCATGGTGCAACAATCCGCGCATCGTCTTCGTGCTGCGGATTGGCGATTCGCTGACGATTCCGCCCGTTAATGGCGCGTGTCATACCGTGATCGGCACAAAAGAGGAAACTGTCGCCACCATCGCTCAGAAATATCAGGTGTCAGACCCCAATATCATCCTTGAATATCCCCTCAACAATCTGACAGAGCGTCAGGTGACGGACAAGCTGCCCGGCGGCTTGAACGTCTTTATCCCAGGCGGCCAGGGCGAACCGATCACCTGGAATCCTGGTACGCAGGTGGAAAAAGATGCCAACGGCAATGTTCGCACACTCTCCTTCGCCCCCGGACAAGCCGGAAGCTGCGGCCGAGTGGCCCCCGCAGGCGGGGCGGGCTGGTCGAATCCGCTGCCCAATGGGCGCTGGGTGCGCGGTTTCTATGCCGGGCACACGGGCATCGATATCTCGGCCAATCTGGGCACGCCAATCTTTGCCGCCAATTCCGGCCCGGTATTGTTCAGCGGCTTCAGCAATTGGGGCTATGGCAACGCGATTGTGCTGGCACACGGCCTGTATTCGTCGCTGTACGGCCACATGAGCCAGCGCAACCTGAGCTGCGGCGATTTCGCCACCGTTGGGCAGGTGATCGGGCTGGTGGGCAGCACAGGCAATTCCAGCGGGCCGCATCTGCATTTCGAGATTCGCTATAACGATGTGCCGCAAAATCCATCGGGGACGCCGGGCTTGGGGTGGTAAATCGTCTTTTCAAAATACACGCATAAACGTAGGGGCGCAGCACGCTGCGCCCTTAATTGAAATTATCGTTTTTGGGCGCAGCACGCTGCGCCCCTACAATCACCCTCACCTTGTCCGATGACCAAACGTCTCCTGCTCTTCAATCTTCGCACCGATGCCGATGATGCCGTATTGGGCTTTACCACGCAGTGGATCAATGCGCTGGCCGCCCACTATGACGCGGTGGATGTGCTCACCATGCACGCCGGGCGCATCGCGGTGGCGGCCAATGTGCGCGTGGCGTCTGCCGGGCGTGAATCCGGCCTGCCGCTGCCGTTTCGCCTTGTGCGCTTTTCTCTCATCCTCATCGGCTGGCTGATGCGCTACCGCTATACAGCCTGCTTCGCGCATATGCAGCCCGCCTTTGCAGCGCTGGCCGGGCCGCTGCTCACTTTGCGCGGCATTCCTCTCACAACGTGGTACACCCACCGCCAGCGCACACGCCAATTAGACGCGGCGCTGTTCATGTCGCGCCGCGTCGTGACCGCCGTCCCCGACAGCTTCCCCATCCCAACATCCAAACTGCGTGTGACCGGGCATGGCATCGATACCGATTTTTACACGCCGTCCGCTGTGCCCTCACAGGAGCGCTTCATCGTGCAGGTGGCCCGCCTGACAGCCATCAAAAATCAGGCGGCACTCTTGCAGGCCGCTGTCGAGTTGGACGCCCGAATTGTGCTGGTGGGCGACGTGCCGGATGGCTTTGCCAGCGATTACGAATGGCAACTCAAGGCGCTTGTGACGACTCTTGGCGTGCAGCAGCGTGTCCTCTTCACCGGGGCGCAGACGCCAACCCAGGTGCGCGAGTGGTATCAGCAGGCAATGATCGCCGTAAATTTCAGTCCGCCCGGCCTGTTTGACAAGGCCGCGCTGGAAGGGATGGCCTGCGGCGTGCCGACGCTGGTCAGCAATCCGGCCTTTGCGCCGCTGCTCGGTGATGATCCACGTTTGCAAACCACATGGCCGCTCGATCAGGCGCACATCACGGCGCAGCTTCATACGCTGCTGTCGCTGTCGGGCGAGGAACGTCAGGCGATGGGCGCTCATCTGCGGGCGCAGGTCATGGCACAGCACAGCCTGGAGACCCTTATGCGGCGCTTGGTGGCGATCCTGGAGACGGGCGAACTGCCTGTATGATCCTATTTTCTCATGCGTTCTCAACGCATCTACGCTACCATCATGCGAGATCATTTATCTGAGGGACTGCTATGAGTGACGATATTCTGGTGATACGATTTTTGCTCGATTCGCAGGCCGAAGACTTGGCCTATGTGGATATCGAATTCACTGATGAACGGCAGGCCAAAAAAGCCCTGACGACGGTCATCAGTGCCAATGGCGCGTTGGTCTCGATTGATAATGGGGTAGGCGTGCCGGTCTTGATTCGCAGCAGCCACGTCATCGCCGCCTACATCATTGACGATGACGAATATGAGGATGACGACGACGACGAAGATGATGGGCGCGGCAATGCCATGAATCTCAAAGAACGATAAGCGCCGTATCTGCGATATCCCTCACCCCAACCCCTCTCCCACTTCGCGGAAGAGGGGCTTTTTGCACCCCACTTCCCTCCTCGCTCCTTGTGGGAGAGGATGAGAGGTGAGGGGTGCTATCTAAAACTGAGGTTCTTAAAGCCCGCGCAAATCGCGCACCTCCTGTTCAAGCCATGCCACCTTGTCCGCTAATGCCCGCAGCAGCGCATCCGATGTCACATACTCTTCGGGATTGAGGAGCGGCTCTTTGCGCCGTTCCAGCAGAATATCGGCGCGTTCTGTCTCGGCCTTCTGTTGATCTGTCACCTGCGCGGCGTCGTGCTGACGAGCGGCCTGCATCAACTGTTTCTGCACCGTGTCGGATGCGGTCTCACTGACACAGAGCGTGATGCCGCCGCGCTGGACGCTCAAGCCATAGAAGGCATCGCCCCCAATCGCCCGTAACTGTGCGTCGAGCAGTTCGACATTGACGTCATTGCGTTCCACCTTCAATTCAATCATGTTAGATCTCCCGTGCCCAGAACGTTGGATGAGTATCCAGGACTGTGCCTGCGTACAGAGTTGCCGTGCCTGCGACCACCTTCCACATCATGCGAATGGTGTGTGTGCCGACGCTGACGCTCTGCTTGAGGGTGACGAGAGAGGCCAGTTGATAGGCACCAGATCCGGCTGTAATACGAATCAAGCCATTGTCCCCGCCCACCATGACACCATCAAACTCGATATCCAACTGTGTGTGGCTGGTTGAGTTGAGGATATTGGCAAAGAAGCCGATCATCACATCGCCGCCCGTTGTCGTCAGCGAGAGGCTCAAGCGCGAGCTGTCGATGGCGACGAAGGCCGTGCTGGTCGTCGTGTAATCCGAGGTCTCGTCCAGCTTCACCAGGGCTGTCGGCGGGGCTTTGAGCGCGAGCAGATTGTCGCGCACATGCAGATTAAGGTCCTGGGCGGTCAGCGGTTCGCCCACGACCCAGGTTTTAGGCGCAGTCCAGGCCATTGGTTGGCTCCTTGCTGTATTGGTTCGATGCTCAGAGCGTAGCATGGACTGAATGGCAAATGGCAAACATTTGTTCGTAAATTTGTTCGGTTTTTGAGATATAATTCTGAAGTTCGTTTCAGTATGAGAGTTAAAAGAAATGATTGAACAGAAATATACATCGAAGTATATAACCAATGGTGCAAGTCGTAAATTTGATATGGGATTGGCGTAGGGGCGCGATGCATCGCGCCCCATACCCGTCAGGTTAAGCTTCTCATCTTTCTCAGAAAGAGTGAACACCCTGAGACGGCAGCCATTTTCTCCCATTTTTGCCCTCCCCGACCCGCCTCAAATGAGTCGTTGTCACCGATCTGGGGCGGCTTGTGGGGTGTCAGGGGGCGATAAACCATGTGACCGATGGCCTGAGATGC